>CAIKZV010000025.1 GCA_903831925.1 uncultured Burkholderiales bacterium | reverse complement strand
CCGGGGCGGCCGGATCAACAGCCCTGCCGTCGGCAGCGCCTGCGACCAGGACCCTCATCAAGACGCCTGCTGGCGGCGCTCCTGCATCGCCGCAGCCCACGCTGCGCATCGGGACCATCCGTATCGGCGGGGGCAACATCAACTTCACCGACAATTTCATCAAGCCCAACTACACCGCCAATCTCACGCAGCTCAACGGATCGATCGATGCGATTGCCAGTGATCGCAGCGAGCTTTCTGAAGTGGCTGTGAGCGGGCGGGTCGATGATGACGCGCCGCTCGAGATCACCGGCAAATTCCACCTTTTGCCGCCCAATCGATTCATCGATCTTCGCGCGGTCGCCAGCGGCTTCGATCTGCCGAAGATCAGCCCCTACTCGGGTCGATGGGCCGGCTACTCGATCGAAAAAGGCAAGTTGAGCGCGGACGTGCGCTACCGCATCGACGGCGACAAGCTGCAGGCAACGAACAAGCTGGTGATCAATCAGCTGACCTTCGGGCCGAAGGTCGACAGCCCGTCGGCCTCGAAGCTGCCGGTGCTGCTTGCGGTCTCGCTGCTCAAGGATCGCAACGGCAATATCGACCTTGACATACCGATCTCGGGCAGTCTGTCCGACCCGCAATTCTCGGTCGGCGGACTGATCTGGAAGGTGATCGGCAATCTGATCGTGAAGATCGTGACCTCGCCCTTCAGCTTCCTGGCCTCGCTTGGCAATGGCGCGGCCAATGACATCAGCTACATCGAGTTCGCACCGGGCACCTCGACGCTCGATGAGCAAGATCGCAATCGGCTCGATGCGCTGGCCAAGGGACTGACCGATCGCCCCGGGGTCTCGCTCGAGATTGCCGGCTATGGCGACGAAGCCGGCGACAGGATCGGCATGCAGCAGGCGCGCCTTGAACACACACTGCGCGCGCTCAAATTTGCCGAACTGCGTCGCGCCAACCGCTCGGCAGAGCTGCCGTCGATCGATGCCATCACGATCGATCCAGCCGAGCGCCCTGCCCTGCTTGAGCGAGCCTGGCGCAATGCCAAGCTCAACCCGTCGATGTTCAGCAAGGCACCGCCGCCGGAGGTCCTCGAAGCGCAGCTGCTTGAGCATGAATCGGTCTCGGCGGCCGATGTGAAGCAGGTCGCCCAGTTGCGCGCGCAAACAGCGCGCGATTACCTGCGCGACAGCAAGAACATCTCTCACGACCGCCTGTACCTGATGGCGCCGCGCCTGCCGGCGCCCGATGACAAGCTGCCGGCATCGCGTGTGAGTTTCGAGGTGAAGTAGGCCAACAAGGTCTATACTGGATTGTTCAAGACCGGGGCCGACCTGGTTTCGACGTGGGTAGTGAAGCGTTTCAGTGCATGCCGAGGACTCTCGTAACCTCGTAAATCCTTCGAGAAAACTTCAAACGCCAACGACGAGCGTTTCGCTCTGGCCGCTTAAGGCCTAAGCCGCTGCACCGGGTTGCCGATGGCCCGGGTCCCGCAAGGGACTGCAGTGTCATTCACATCGGATCGTGTCTCGGCGGGCCGCTTGTCGAGAAGCTAAAAAATAGGTGGCTGGTCGTTGCCTGAGCCTGCCTGTCGGCATGGGCAATGACGAGACAAAAATTGACACGGCTAAGCATGTAGATCGGTTACGCAGATGACTTGCGGACGCGGGTTCGATTCCCGCCGGCTCCACCACTCCACTGGGCCCAGAGCCATCTCTGGGCCCATTTTTTTCGCCATGTCCTTCATTGCCTTTCTGTTCGCAGCCACGGTACTCGCCATCACGCCGGGCCCGGGCATCGCCTATGTTGTCGCGCGAACGGTGGCCGGCGGGCGCGCACAGGGGCTGGCTTCATGCATCGGCACAGGCATTGGCGGCATGCTCCATGTGCTTGCCGCAGCAGCCGGTCTGTCGCTGCTGGTGGCGCAATCAGCGCTTGCCTTCAGTCTGGTGAAGTACCTCGGGGCGGCCTATCTGGTCTACCTGGGCGTGCGGATGCTGCTGCGCAAACAGCATGATGCCGGCGTGCAGACCGTGCCGGTGCCGGGGGCGCGCAGTGCCCTGGTCGAGGGCATCGTGGTCGAAGCTTTGAACGTGAAGACAGCGCTGTTCTTCGTGGCCTTCCTGCCGCAGTTCATCGCCCCTCATCAGCCGCTGGCGCCGCAGCTGCTATTGCTGGGCAGCATCTGTGTGGCACTGAACACCTCAGTGGACGTCGTCGCTGTAATGGCCGCTCACCGCCTGCTGGACTCTGGCGTTGCGCGCTTCGCGCGAGCCCGGCTGATGACCCGCGTGTCTGGTATCACCCTGATTGGCCTGGGTGTCATCCTCGCCACGACGAAACGGCAGGGCTGATCACACGTGAGGCGCTCGCGAGCCCTTGCGGTCTCGCCAGCCGGCATAATCGCCGATCATTCAGCAGAGTCGGCCTTTCATTCGCACGCGCCTGGTGGCGCGGAGGTTTAGTTTGAAGACATCGGAATTGCAGTTTGGGCTTCACGACCGGCCGAGTCTGGCGGTGACGCTGGGCAGCGCGTTCCAGCATGTGATGCTGGGTTTGGTCACCCTGTCATTTCCGCTGTTGGTGATCGAAGATATTCATCCGCGCTCGATGCTGCCGCCTGATCAGGTCAGCACGCTCATGATCACCTCGTTTCTGGCCCTGGGCGTTGCGACGCTGCTTCAGGCATGCCGATTTGGCGGAATTGGTTCAGGTTTTCTGGCGCCAGCGGTATTTACAGCCGCCTATCTGCCACCCAGTCTTGCGGCCGCCCAGGCCGGCGGACTCGGTCTGGTTTTCGGCATGACAATCTTTGCCGGTCTGCTTGAAATCGGGCTGGCTTTTCTGATTCGGCGCTATCCGAAAATGTTCCCCCCTGAGCTGGCGGGATTCGTGGTCATGTTCATCGGCCTGGTGTTGGGCGAAGTCTCGATTCGACTGATTTTCGGGCTGAGCGCGGCAGGAATCGCCGACATGAACACCACATCGGTCCCGGTCCTGGCGCTGCTTACCTGCCTTGTGACGATCATCGCCTCGATCTGGTTCAAGGGAGTGATCCGATCATTCAGCGTGCTGATTGGCCTTGGAGTCGCCATCCTTGTCGGCCTCACGACGGACTCTCTGAGCATGGCCGCACTCGATCATCCCGCTTTGAAAGGGTCGTTCAGCTGGCCGATCGCAACGCCGAGCTTTGATCCAGCATTCATCCTTCCTTTTGCGGCCGCAGCGTTGGCGACCTCTTTACGATCAATGGCAGACATCATCACCTGCCAACGAATCAACGACAGCAACTGGAAGCGGCCAGAGCAGACATCCATTCACCGCGGAGTGCTCGCCGACGGACTTGGCACTGTCTTTGCCGGTCTGATCGGGACCGTCGGCCTGAACACGTATTCAGGTTCGGTGGGGCTGTCGGCTGCAACAGGCATCACATCGAGGCGGGTCGCTCTCGCGATCGGTGCACTGTGGATTGCCCTGGCCTGCATTCCTGGTATTCCCCAGATCGTGGCCGTCGTCCCGCGATCGATTCTGGGCGGTGCCTTGTTGTTCACGTCCTGCTTCATCGTCTTCAACGGCGTCCAGATCATCGCGGATCGAGTGCTCGACAACCGCAAGATCATTGCACTCGGCATGGGCTTGTTCGCTGGCATTACCCGAATGGTTTACCCAAAACTCTTCGAAGAAATCCATCCCGCATTTTCCAGTCTCGTGCAGTCTGAACTGACGCTGGCAACGCTGATCGTTCTGGGACTCGTCGCGGTGTTTCGACTTGGCGTCAATCGGAACCGTTCAATTTCGATCCCATTGGACGACAACCGGTTCGAGGCGGTCTCGCAATTCCTCCATGTTGCGGCGGCCGCGTGGGGAACGAGGCAACAGCCACTGTCGCGAGCGGTCGCAGCAAGCATCGAATTTCTTGAGTTGGCCCCGGATCTGGTGACTCCCGGCACGCCGATCGAGTTATCGCTCTTCGGCGACGACACCGAACTGAAGGTGCGAATCAGCTATCGGGGCAAAGTCCTCAAACCAGGCGAAGACTCAAGACTCGAACTCGACGATCTGGATGGTGATGCAGCACAGCGTGCGCGGTTTGCACAAGCGCTCCTAACCCGCTTGTGTGGTGAGATACAGGCGTTCGAAGATCGGGGGGTTTGCGTATTGCAGTTGGTATTCGAGCAGTAAGAAGCCAGCATGTCCTAATGCCTCGTCTGCGTCATCACTTAGGCGCGATAATCGCAATTCCTCGACGCCTTAGCCACCAGCGACGCCTCATGCCTGTCAGCCAAACCATCCATCTCAAGCGTCGCAGTCGCCTGGTCACAGCAATCGCGACCCGGATCGATGCGCTGCTGAGTCGGACCACCGGCGCTGATGGCCGATGGGGGCCGCTGCAAACCGATTCGCAGACCTGTCTTGAGTTCGAGTACACGGCATCGGGCTTTGCCATCACCCATCAATACCGCGCGCCCTTTTCGCGCTCGCCCGACATCGCTTATCTGAGCCCGTTGCGCATCAGCGACACCGACCGCAAGGCCGGCCCGCTGGTCTCGATCACCCGACCGCGCGGCTATTTCGGCTTCGGTCGCGACGCCTTGAGCCTTGATGATCAGGTGCTGCCGGGCATCGACGCAGGCGTTCCGGGCCCGGCAAGCGCGCGTCTGTCACTGGCTCCGGCCTCGCCCCGCACGGTGGTGGCCCGATTCAACGATGAGCGCATCGCCATGCGCATCTGGCCTGCAGCGCGGGGACTTCTGGCAGTGGCGGCGTTGCACCAGTAATAGTGAGAGCCGAGCCAGGTCTCGACCCTCGGTCAAGACTAAGACAAGCTGACGCGATGACTAACGAATCAATCCGAGAAACGTCAGCACGCCGCAAGCGCACCTACATCCTTCTGGTCAGCCTGCTGGTGTTCGGTGGCCAGTTGCTTGCCATGCTGACCTTGCCGGCGTTGTTGCCCTTTGCGCCAAGCAGCCTGCCGCAGTCGGTCTTGACGGCTGCTGTGGTGAGCGTTCTGGTTCTGGCGCTCATCCTGCCCTTGATGCTGCGCCTGACTCGCAAAGTGCAGTACGCAGAAAAGGCTATCGACAGCACGAATGAGGGCTACTGGGTCATCGACGCAGACGGCAACTTCGTCGAAGTGAACCCTGGCTATTGCCGGATGATGGGCTATTCGCATGCCCAGATCATGGAGATGTGCATTGCCGACTTCGAGGCGGTGGCCACCATGGTCCAGATCAGGGCACAGATCCAGCGAATCATTCAGAAAGGCTACGAGCGTTTCGAGACAAGGCACCGGCATCGCGACGGACACTGGATCGAGCTCGAGATTACCGTCACCGGTGTCGACGACCGCTACCTGGTGGCCTTCCTGCGCGACATCGGTGTACGCAAGGCCGCAGACGCCGCACTGCGTGAGGCCACGCAACAGGCCGAACAGGCCAATCGGGCAAAGAGCGAATTTCTGGCCAATATGAGCCACGAAATTCGCACGCCGATGAATGGCGTGCTCGGGCTCACCGAAGTGGTCCTCGATTCACCGCTCGAGCCTCAGCAGCGCGAGCACCTGGAACTGGTCAAGAGCTCGGCTGTGTCGCTGCTGGTGATCCTCAACGACATTCTGGATCTGTCGAAAATCGAAGCCGGAAAACTGGGAATCGAGCAAGTACCGTACTCACCTGCGGGCGTGATGCAGGAAGTCACCCAGGCGATTCGCGCCCGTGCCCAGGCCAAGGGACTGTCCCTGCAATGCGACCTGGATCCGTCATTGCCGGCAATGATCCTGGGCGATCCGGTGCGTCTGCGCCAGATCCTTCTGAATCTCTGCGATAACGCGATTAAGTTCACCGAGACAGGTTCGGTCAAGGTCGAGGCGCTTGCGCAACCGACCGATACCGGAAGCGTCGAGCTCATGGTCCGCGTCCGCGACACCGGCATCGGGATCCCTGCGGAAAAGCAGGAACTCATCTTTCAGGCTTTCAGCCAGGCCGACACATCGACCACACGCAAATACGGCGGAACCGGTCTGGGTCTGACCATCTGCGCAAGCCTGACCGCACTGATGGGTGGGAGGATCTGGCTTGAAAGCGAAGCCGGACAAGGCAGCTGCTTCTGCTTCACGGTGCGGGGGGTGGTCGCGCCCCTCGGCAAAGTGGGCATTGTTGACATGTCGGCTGATCCGGTTCGATCGACGGTTGCCAAGGAAACCATTCCGGTGTCGCGGCCGACCGATCGGCGATTGCAGATCTTGCTGGCAGAAGACAATCCGCTCAACCAGCGCCTGGCGATCCTGCTGCTCGAACGCTGGGGCCATGATGTGGTACTGGCCCAGGACGGCATCGAGGCGGTCTCGCTTTTCGGCCAGCGTGAATGGGACCTCGTGCTGATGGACATGCAGATGCCCAATATGGACGGCGTCGCAGCGACCAGGGCGATTCGGGCGACCGAGACCGGGCGTCGCCGCACGCCCATCGTCGCCATGACCGCCAACGCGATGAATGCTGACCGTGAGCTCTGCCTGGAGGCAGGCATGGATGCGTTCCTGAGCAAGCCCTTCGAAACCGAACGATTCAGGGCCCTGGTCGATCAGATGGCGAGCGCCGTCTCAGCCAGTCTGACCCAATAGGCCGCCCCGGTCGGCAGGATGGCATCGTTGAAGTCATAGCCCGGGTTATGCACCATGCAGCTGCCGACGCTGCCAGTGCCGTTGCCGATCCAGACATAAGCCCCCGGGCGGGCGCGCAGCATCCATGCGAAGTCCTCCGAGCCCATCGCCGGACGCGGATTGTCATTCACCGCATCAGCACCGAGCAGTTCACGCGCCACCCTCAGGCACAACGCCGCCTCTTCCGGATGATTGACGGTCGGCGGATAGCGGCGCTCATAGCGCACCGAGATGCTGGCACCATGTGACGCCGCCGTGCCTTCGCACAGCTGCCGAATACGCTCCTCGATCTGGGCCTGGATCGATTCGCTGAAGGCCCGCACCGTCCCGCCGATGACTGCCTCGTTGGGAATGATGTTCCAGGCCGTGCCCGAATGAAATTTTGTCACCGACACGACCGCGGGCTCGAGCGGATCGAGGTTGCGACTGACGATGGTCTGCAGCTTTTGCACCAGCTCGGCACCGGTCGTGATCGGGTCGATACCCCGATGCGGCATGGCGCCGTGCGAGCCGCGCCCGGTGATCGTGATCTCGAAGATGTCGTAGGACGCCATCATCGGGCCTGCCTTGACCGCCATATGCCCGGCAGGCATGCCGGGAATGTTGTGCATCCCGAAGACCGCCTGCATCGGAAACCGATCGAAAAGGCCTTCTTCAACCATCACCCGACCGCCGCCCTCGTTTTCTTCGGCCGGCTGGAAAATCAGATGCACCGTGCCGTCGAAGTTGCGGGTGGTCGCAAGATGTTGGGCCGCACCCAGCAGCATCGTGGTGTGGCCGTCATGGCCGCAGGCGTGATGCTTGCCGCTGCGGGTCGATTGCCAGGCCACGCCGGTGCCTTCCTGCATATCCAGGGCATCGAGGTCGGCCCGCAGGCCAATCGCCCGCGAACTCGTCCCGGCCCTGATCGATGCGACGACACCAGTTTTCGCGATGCCCTCATGGATCTCATCAACACCGAAACTGCGCAGCCGCTCAACCACATAAGCCGCCGTGCCGACCTCTTCGAAAGCGGTCTCGGGATTGGCATGGATATGCCGACGCCATTGGGTCATCTGCGGCAGATAGCGACCCAGTTCTTCGATCTTTGCGATGTTCTCGATGGCGCCCATGTGAGGATTCCCGGCTGATTGATATTGCTCCGGATCTTAGCAGTGGCGCAGTGCCAGAAGGTGCGCCTTGAACACGGTTGCGATCGGCGAGAGTTGCTTGCCCTTCCTGTGCACCACATGCCAGTTCGATTCAACCGGAAAGCCAGCCACCTTCAGAATCGCCACCCCGTAGTCAGCCGGCGTTGCCTGCAGCGCATGGCGCGAAACGACTGCCAGCCCGAGATTGGCTGCCACTGCCTCGCGAATCGCCTCATTGGAGCCGAGCTCCAGACGCACATCGGGTTTGAATCGGTGACGCCTGAAATGCGCATCAACCGCCATCCTCGTTCCCGAGCCGCGCTCGCGCAGGATGAATCGGCATCGACTGAGATCATCGAGCGAGAGCCTGCGACGCGAGGCGAGCGGATGCGAACTGGCCGCGATCACGACCAGCGGATTCGGCATGAAAACCTGATCTTCGATGTCGATGTCGGTCGGCGGCATCGACATGATGCACAGGTCATCGAGGTTGTCGCGCAATCGGGCAAGCACCCCATCGCGATTGAGCACTTCGAGCGCAATGTCGATTTCGGGATATCGCGCGCAGAAAGTGCCAAGCAGACGCGGCACGAAATATTTCGCGGTACTCACAACGGCCACCCTCAGTCTGCCTCGCGCCAAGCCCTTGGCTGCATCGACTCGTTGCGCGAAAGCCTCCCACTCATCGGCGATCGATCGGGCAGTTCGGGCAAGGTCGTGGCCGGCGTCGGTAAGGTGCACGCGCCGCGAAATCACCTCGTAGAGCGGCACACCCACGGCTTCGGTGATCTCGCGCAACTGCATCGACGCGGTCGGCTGCGTGACATGGCAGGCGCGCGCGGCGGCCGTAACGCTGCCGGTGTCTGCCAGCGCCAGAAAGAGGCGCATCTGACGAAAGGAAATGGTCATCGATAAATTGATATGTATCGTTGTCAAAGAATCGATTTTACTTGATTGATGAGAGTGCCTAGTATCGCTGCACAGGGAGAATCTCCATGCAAAACCTGCTCGACCCCGCGATCCTGTTCTTCGTCTTCGGCGTACTCGCCGGCGCACTCAAGTCCAATCTCGAAATCCCGCCTGCGATTTCGCGCTTCCTGTCCCTTTACCTGCTCATGGCTCTGGGCCTGAAGGGTGGCTTTGCACTGTCGCATTCAGGACTGACCGCCGACGTCGGCGTGAGTCTGGCTGCGGCCATCACGCTTGCGATCTGCATCCCCTTGCTGGGTTACTGGATCCTGCGGCGCTTTGTATCGGGGTTTGACGCCGCGGCGGTGGCAGCCACCTACGGCTCGGTCAGTGCGGTGACTTTCGTGACGGCGGTTCAATACCTTGAAAACCAGCAGATCCCGTTTGGTGGTCACATGGCCGCTGCGATGGCCCTGATGGAATCACCCGCAATCATCATGGCGGTCGTTTTTGCCAACGCACTTCGCCGCAGTCAAGCACCCGCTGTGTTGAGTGTGGGAGGCGGAGTTGCTGCCCTTGGCGAACCATCGACGAAACCCGGTATGCCGATTGGCAAGATCCTCCACGAGTCCTTCACCGATGGTGCGCAGTTGCTGCTGCTGGGCGCGATGGTCGTCGGCCTGATAACCGGTGACGCCGGCAAAGCCGCCATGCAACCGTTCTCGGGCGACTTGTTCAAGGGAATGCTGTCGTTCTTCCTGCTGGACATGGGCTTGATGGCGGCCCGCAATCTGCCGCAGGCACGTGGCAAGTCCCCGGTGCTGATTGCCTATGCGGCACTGGGGCCGATCGCGCATGCAGGGCTTGCCCTGGGCCTGGCAATCATGCTGACCCTGCCCGCGGGCGACGCTGCGCTGCTCATGGTCCTCGCGGCAAGTGCCTCGTACATTGCCGTGCCAGCGGTACTGAGGCACGCCCTGCCCGAGGCCAATCCGTCGCTCTACTTCGGATTGTCTCTGGGCGTGACCTTCCCGCTGAACATTCTTTTCGGGATACCGCTCTACACCTTCATCGCGACGCACTTCCTGGGCTGATGCGCCGCTGATGGGCCGCGTTGGCTCAGCCCTGCATCTGAATCATCTTCGTGATGTTGCTCGGCGTCGGCGCAGGCCAGCCGGCTTCCTTGCACACGCGAACGATCGCTTCATTGGTATCGAAATAGACCTGCCAGTAGTTGTCGGTGTGGCAGTAAGGGCGCACTGAAATCACCGGCCCGACCAGATTCATGTCGAGCAGGTTCACTTCGGGCGCGGGCGTGTCGACCACGTTGGGGATCTTCGAAATGGCAGCCTTGAAGCGGGCGATCGCATCGAAGGGATCAACACTGCCGTCGAGCTGCGCGGTCCGCTCGACGCGGCGTGACGGCTGACTCGAGTAGTTCATCACCGTGTCGCTGAACACTTTGCCATTGCCGACCAGGGTCATCACATTGTCGGGAGTGATGATGCTGGTGCCAAACAAGCCGAGTTCGTGGACCGTACCAGTGACGCCACCGATCTGAACGAAGTCACCGACCTTGAAAGGCCGCAGGACCAGCATGAACGCACCGGCCGCAAAATTGCCGAGCATGCCGCTCCAGGCTGCGCCGATGGCGACACCTGCACCAGCGAGCATGGCGGCAAACGAGGTGGTCTGGATCCCGAAATAACCGAGGATGCCCAGTACCAGTGTGATGTTCAGTGCAATCGCGACGATCGAACCCAGATACTTGGTGAGTGTGGGATCGACATGGTTCCGGTTCATCGCCGCACTCATCAGCGCGATGACCCTGCCGATCAGCCAGCGACCGATGATCAGGAAGGCGATTGCGGCGGCGACTTTGACGGCAAGTTCCGTCGCAGTGGTTCGCAGAAAATTGTCGATTGATGCGATGTCCATGAATTACCCTCTGTCGGAAAAAATAATGGTTTTGCTGGAGCTCGGCTTTGCCGACGGATTTTGCACCAATCCGACGGGGTCGCTGAAACAGGGAGCTGCGTTCGGCGCGAGTCAGGCGCTGTTCGCAGCCCTCTATACTCAACAGTCAACCTGAAGATTCCGCTGCCGCCGAGAGCCCACTCATGACCCAACCAAACCTTAGCCAATCCCTTTCCGCAGCCCTGAATGCCCGTTACGGAAGCGACGCACCGAAAGCCTCGCTGCCAACGACCGCCGTCCTTGATTCGATGCTTGCGCACCGCACGGTGCGGGCTTTTGATTCGCGCCCGCTCCCGGCGGGCACCCTTGAAGCCATGATCGCGGCCGCCCAATCGGCGCCCACCTCGTCCAATCTGCAGACCTGGAGCGTGGTGGCCATCGAAGATGCCGGCCGACGCGACCGGCTGTCGAAACTGTCTGGCAACCAGGCGCAGATCCGCGAATGCCCGCTGCTGCTGGTCTTTCTCGCCGATCTGTCGCGCAACAATCGTCTTGCCGAGCGCGCAGGCGAATCGGCCGGTGCCAACCCCTATTTCGAGATGTTCCTGGTTGCCGCCATCGATGCCGCACTGGCCGCCCAAAACGCGCTGGTTGCCGCCGAAGCGATGGGCCTGGGCACCTGCTATATCGGCGCAATGCGCAACCACCCGGAAGCGGTCGCTGCCGAACTCGGCCTGCCGCCCGACGTCTCAGCGGTCTTCGGTCTGTGCGTCGGCTGGGCCGACGCCGCCCGCCCTGCGGCAGCCGTCAAACCCCGCCTGACGCAGGAGGCGGTGCTGTTTCGCGAGCGCTACGACAGCAGCACCGAGGCCGCACTGCTCGAGCGCTATGAGCCCGAGATGCGCGCCTTTCAGGCATCGCAGGGCATCGCCGAAGTCGGCTGGTCCAAGACGGTTCGCGCCCGGGTCAAAGGCATCGAAGGCCTCTCGGGCAGGCATGTGCTCAAAGAGACGCTCGAGCGGATGGGCTTTGGCCTGAAGTAATCGAGCGGCCCAGGCCATGGCAACACCCTTGCATTCGCCGCGTTCGACACTGGGGCTGATCCGGCTTGCATTGATCCTGGCGACAGCAGTGCCTGCCGCTGCGCAGGCGGTCACACTCGATGCACTCTTTGCCCGGGTCACCCGGTGCCAATTCGGCAATTTTTTTTACGCGCCCTGGGATACCACGCAGCCGACCCACCCTTATTTTTCTGAGCGCAAGCTCAAACCTTATCGGGACAAGGAAGGGCTGTATTACTTCAAGATCCAGGACACGCTGTTCGGTCTGCCGGCAGTCGAACTCTTCGTGCCGGGCACCTGGGACTATCACGGCGTGGTACTTGATGTGCCGCTGGCGACCGCTAGAAAAGCGATGCAACAACGGTTCGGCAGCAGCTTTAACGAGAGCTCGCGTACGCGAGCTGGTGAAGCGCCGGTACTGGTTGCCTACAGAGGCAATCCGACAGGACAGTCGCTGCTTGCGTGTGTCGAAAGGCCCTACGCTGACAAGTGACCCACCTGCCAACCGCCGATCGATCTGGCCGCATTCGCGGTCATGCACGCCCAGAGCAACGCCAAGCGGGCGGGGCTCATTCAGAAGCGCTGACTGAAGTGCCGCTTACTTTCCGGAGCTGTTGGGTTTGAACTGTTCCATCATCTTCTGTATCTGCTCAGGGGTCATTTTCTCACCGGGCTTGGGCATCGGCACGCCCGCCATGCGGCTCTCACCGGGCTTCATGTCAGGCGGACAGGCTCCTTTGTAGACCGCATTGATGACCACGGTCTGTTCAGCAGGCCCTGAGGGCGGCGGCGGATCCCGACGCATCGTATTGGTCAGCGTATACCGGCTCGACATATCCCCCGTCCTCTTGATGTGTCCACTGACCTTGCCCGCAGCGGTTTCACAGGCATAGTCGGCCTCGTAAGTGCCGCCGGCATTGCGCACATTGCTGGTCGTGCAACGCGATTTCGGATCGCGGCTGAACTGGTTGCTTGCATCCTGCTCGGTTTTGGCATCGACGCACTGCTGGAAATTGATGCCTGCGCCGGCGCGATCAGCGGCGGAGGTCGTGGTTTCCCACAGACCCGATTGACGCGGCGGCATCCGCGAGTCGCCCTGTGCAAGCACGGCTGATCCGAATGACAGCAGCCCGGCGCTTGCAAACAGGGCAAGCGCTTGCGCTCCAAGTCGAGACGCGCTTTTCGAAACCAGAATCGACGTCGACAGATTCATAGCCGGATCCTCTGAATGGGTGTCTGGATAATGAGTCCTGAGCAGCCAGATCGTATGACAGCCGTTGTGCAAAAAACACCACTAACTCATGTAGCGCGCCCCGCCGACCAACCGCCTCAGGTAATCGCCGGCGCCTTGCTGCCCACGAACTGCAGCCGCAGCTCGCGCTTGAGCACCTTGCCGGTGGCGTTACGCGGCAGGGCCGCAATGATCGCAATATCAGCAGGCACTTTGAACCGCGCCAGACGCTCGCTGCAGTAGCCGACCACCGCGTCCTTCTCGATCGTCTGGCCGGGTTTGAGCACCAGCACCGCCAGGCCGGTCTCGCCCCATCGATCACTGGGCACGCCGATCACCGCCGCCTCAGCCACTTGCGGCAGTTGATACAACACGTTTTCGACTTCGGCCGGATAGACGTTCTCGCCGCCCGAGATATACATGTCCTTCCAGCGATCGACGATGTAGAAAAAACCTTCTTCATCGATGCGGGCAGCATCCCCGGTCTTGAGCCACCGCCCATCGAAGCTCGAGGCAGTCGCGTCCGGGCGATTCCAGTAGCCGGGCGTGATGTTCGGCCCGGCCACCCACAGTTCACCGATTTCGTTGACGCCGCAATCGCCGCCATCGTCATTGACCACGCGCGCCTCGGTATGCATCAGCACCTTGCCGGTTGAGCCGAGTTTTCGAATCGCGTCAGCCGGATCAAGGAAGATGCAGGCTGGGCTGGTTTCGGTCATGCCAAAGCCCTGCATCAGCAGCACGCCGCGATCGGCCCAAGTCTGCATGATGGTGAGCGCGCAGGGCGCGCCGCCCACACCTGCCGCTCGCAGGCGCGACAGGTCGGTGGTCGCAAAATCGGGGTGCTGCATCATGAACTGATAGGGCGCAGGCACCGCAAAGAAATGCGTGATGCCCTGGGCCGGATCGCCGATCACTTCGAGTGCGCGACCCGGGTCGAAGCTGCGCATGATCACCACCGTGCCACCAGCATGCAGCACCGGGTTGGAGTAACAGTTGAGCCCGCCGGTGTGAAAGAGCGGCAGCACCGACAGGTGCACGGTATCGAGGCCGACGCCGGCAGGAATCCCGAGATTGATGCAATTCCAGAAATTCATGCCGTGGGTGATCATTGCGCCCTTGGGATGACCGGT
>CAIKZV010000024.1 GCA_903831925.1 uncultured Burkholderiales bacterium | reverse complement strand
TCGGCTTTCCTCGATCCCACCCGCGACGTTTTCGCTTCGTCAGCGTTCCTCAGGTCCGTCACCTTGTCTGCACAGTTGTCAGCGCGCGTATTCAGTCGGACAGCGCTTTGTCTCGGAGCCCTGGTGCTGTCGGGCTGCATGATCGGTCCGGATTACAAGCAGCCCGCGGTCGATGTGTCCGATCGCTGGAAGGAGTCTGGCCAGGCCTCGGTGCAGGCTGCGCAAATGCAGCGTGCGGACTGGTGGGCTGCGCTCAATGATCCGGCGCTCTCCCGACTCGTCGACATCGCATTCCGACAAAATCTGAACTTGCAGGCAGCCGGTGTGCGCGTGCTGCAGTCGCGTGCCCAGCTCGGCATCGCGATCGGGGATTTCTATCCGCAACAGCAACAGGCGGTCGCGTCGCTCTACCGATCCCGGATGTCGACCTCCTCGCCCTATCAGGTGGTCAACCCCAATTACTGGTCGGCCAATTACGGCCTGCAGGCTGGCTGGGAGCTCGACGTCTGGGGAAAGATTCGTCGCGGTGTCGAATCGGCCGGCAATGCCTATTTATCGTCGGTCGCGGCTTATGACGATGTGCTTGTCACGCTGGTTGGCGATGTGGCCAGCATCTATGTGCAGATCCGCACCCTTGAGGCCCGAACGCGCATTGCCAACGACAATATTGTTCGTCAGCAGCAGGCACTCGGGATTGCGCGCGCCCGCTTCGAGGGTGGAGTGGTGACCAAGCGGGACGTCTATCAGGCTGAATACGCCCTGGCGACGACCCAGTCATCGATCCCCGAACTCGCCATCGAGCGCGGCAAGGCGGTCGACGCCCTGTGCGTGCTGCTGGGGATGTCGCCCTCGTCGCTCGATAGCCTGCTCGGTGGCGTATCGGCGATCCCGACCGCGCCAGACAGTCTGCTGGTCGGCATTCCGGCAGATCTTCTGCGACGACGCCCTGATGTCCGTGAGGCCGAACTCAATGCCGCGGCTCAGTCGGCGCAGATTGGGCTTGCCAAGGCGGCGCTGCTGCCCAGTTTTACCTTGTCGGGAAGCATCGGGATTCAGAGCAGCACCATCGGCCAGTCAAGCCTCGGCGCCGGTTCGCTGATCTACACGCTCGGGCCCGGAATTACGTGGAACATCCTGAATTACGGGCAGATCACCAACAATGTCCGGGTGCAGGATGCCAAGCTCCAGCAACAGCTGATCAACTATCAGAACACCGTTCTGAACGCGCAGAAAGAAGTCGAAGACGGCATCCTGCAATTCACTCAGTCGCGGATTCAGGCTGATTTTCTTCAGAAAAGTCTGACCGCCGCCAACGGGTCACTGCGCATTGCACTGCTGCAATACCAGGAGGGCACGGCCGACTTCACCACGGTGCTGACCGCCGAAGAAAACCTGCTGAAGGCCGGCAACAGTCTTGCGGTGGCGCAAGGAAACATCCCGCTTGGCCTGATTCAGACTTACCGCGCGATGGGCGGGGGCTGGGAGTTTTTGCAGGGGCAGGACAGGGTGGCGCAGAAGGTGAAAGACGAGATGGCGCAACGCACGGATTGGGGGCCCCTCCTGAAGCCCGAGGGGGGCGCGTGGCCGCCGGTGCAGGGCCTGCCGGCACCCGGTGAGGTGACACCGCTGATTCGACCGCCGGAGTGGTGACACGATGAACTTGCCCGAATTCGAGAGACGAAAAATGAAGGTATCTGCCGCATTCAGCGACCGCAGGACACTTGGCGCGCTGTTCGCTGGCATGCTGGTGCTCGGTCTGTCGATGGGTCTGTCGGGCTGCAAGGAGGCCAAGGTCGTTGCGCCTCCCGAGCCGCCGGCGGTCACGGTGGCCAAGCCTGGCCATCAGGCGGTGGCCAATTACCTCGACTTCACCGGCAATACCGCGGCGGTCCGAACTGTGACGGTTGTGGCGCGCGTCGAAGGCTATCTCCAGAAGATCCACTTCATCGACGGCCAGCAGGTCAAAAAAGGCGACCTGCTCTTTACGCTTCAGCAGGATCAGTACATCGCCCAGCTCAAGCAGGCCAAGGCGCAGCTCGACGGCCAGATTGCGTCGTACAAGCACGCCGAAATCGAATTGCCGCGCTACAAGCGCCTGGTCGCGCAGGATGCAGCGACGCAAACGCAGGTCGATCAATGGCAGGCAAAGAAAGACGAGGCGGCTGCCGGCGTGGCCTCGGCCAAGGCGCAAGTCGATCTGGCCGAGTTGAACCTGAGCTACACCGTGGTTCGAGCGCCGATGGATGGCCGTATTGGTCGGCATCTGATCGATATCGGCAACCTCGTGGGCGGCGCCGGGCAGCCGACCACGCTTGCCCAGATCGATCAGGTCGATCCGCTCTATGTCTACTTCACCATCGACCAGCGCGAGCTGCTGGCACTCCTTGGTCGTCAGCGCAGTGCCAGCGGTCAGATGCTGACGCAGGGCAGGGTGCCGGCGAGCTTCGGGCTGGTGAACGAGGAAGGCTTTCCGCACAAGGGCTATCTCGACTTTGCCGCGCTCGATGTGTCATCGACGACCGGGACACTGCAGATGCGCGCGGTCTGGCCGAATCCTCAGCAAAAAACCCTGCCGGGTCTGTTCACGCGGGTTCGGGTCACCGCGCTCGAGAAGACCGATGCCTTGCTGGTGCCGGGAGACGCGGTGAGATTCGATCAGCAGGGTGAATACCTGCTGGTGGTTGGTGCAAACAATGTCGTCGAGCGCCGGGGCATCAAGGCCGGGCTGCAGATGGGCGACAAGCTCGTGATTCGGGAAGGGCTCGGCGCCGACGATTCGGTGATCGTCGAGGGTCTGCTTCGCGCGGTGCCAGGCCAGAAGGTGACCCCCAAGCCGGTTGCCACTGCGGCCGCCGCGGCAAAGCCAGCCAGCGAAGGCCCGGCGAAGTGAGTATTTCGGCATTCTTCGTCGAGCGGCCGATCCTCTCCAATGTCGTTGCGATCATCACGGTCGTCCTCGGCGTGGTCTGCCTGCTCACGCTGCCGGTGTCGCAATATCCCCAGATTGTCCCGCCGACGATCCAGATCACCACCTCTTATCCCGGCGCGAGTGCGGAGGTGGTGGCCACCACCGTCGGCATTCCGATCGAGCAGGCGGTCAACGGGATCGAAGGGTCGTTTGCGCTCAGCTCTAGCAGCGGCAGCGATGGCAGCTATGTCCTGACCCTGAGCTTCAATGTCGGCACCGACCTGAACAATTCGGTGGCACTGGTTCAGAACGCGGTCAACAGTGCGGTGGCGCAACTGCCCCAGGCGGTTCAGACCCAGGGCGTGCTCGTGCAAAAAGTCAGCACCAATGTGCTGATGATCGGCAGTCTCTATTCGAAGGACGGCCGGTATGACGAGACCTTCCTCAGCAACTACGCGATCATCAATCTGCAGAGTCCCCTGGCGCGCCTTCCCGGTGTCGGGCAAGTCCAGATTCTGGGCGCCGGCCCCTACAGCATGCGCATCTGGCTCGATCCGCTGAAGCTGCAGTTCTATGGTCTGACCGCGACCGATGTCCAGAATGCGATCCAGGATCAGAATCTTCAGGTCGCCGGTGGCCAGCTCGGCGCCGCACCGGTGGCCTCCGATCAGCTGTTCCAGTTCACGGTTCTGACGCTCGGGCGACTCTCCGATGTCGGTCAGTTCGAAGACATCATCATCAAGAGCAGCAGCGCCTCCAGCAACAGCAAGCAGGTGCAGACCGCGCCGTCGGCCTCGAACGTGCGCCTGAAGGATATCGGCCGGGTCGATCTGATCCAGCAATCCTTCGGGACCTTCTCCAGTCTGAGCGGAAAAAAGGCGGCGCAGCTCAACATCTACACCCTGCCGGGGGCCAACTCGCTGAAAGTCGCCACTGAGGTCAGGCAGCTGATGGCCCAGATGAGCGAGAAGTTTCCGCCGGGCCTCGAATACACCGCGCTGCTCGACAGCTCCGCTTTCATCAATGATTCGATCAGCGGGGTCTACAAGGCGCTGATCGAGGCCGGTGTGCTGGTGCTGCTGGTGATCATGCTGTTCCTGCAGAACTTTCGCGCGATGCTGGTGCCGGCGATCACGGTGCCGGTCACGATCATCGGCACCTTCGCGGCGATGGCAGCACTCGGTTTCACCGTCAACCTGATGACCCTGTTCGCGCTGATTCTGGCGATCGGCATCGTGGTCGATGATTCGATCGTCATTGTCGAAAATACCGCCCGCTATATCGA
Source organism: uncultured Burkholderiales bacterium (assembly GCA_903831925.1). Lineage (GTDB taxonomy): Bacteria > Pseudomonadota > Gammaproteobacteria > Burkholderiales > Burkholderiaceae_E > UBA4615. Next base: position 2,047 of record CAIKZV010000024.1, on the reverse strand, counting down.
GAAAGGCCTGAGTCCGAAGGACGCGGCCATCAAGGCGATGAGCGAGCTGACCGGGCCAATCCTGGGGATCACGCTGGTGCTGACCTCGGTGTTTCTGCCGGCGTCGTTTCTGCCGGGCATCACAGGCCAGATGTTTCGCCAGTTCGCTCTGGTTATCGCAGCCACTGCGATCATCAGCGCCATCAATGCCCTGACGCTCAACCCCACGCAGTGCGCGCTCTACATGAAGGCCCATGACGGGGAGCGCAAACTGAACTGGTTCTTTCGCGGATTCAACCGCGTCTATGACGCGATCGAGAGCCGGTATATCGGCGTGGTCCGCTGGATGACCCTGCATCCGCGCAGCATGGTGGCGATGTTCCTGGTGATCGTCGGGCTTGCGGCAGCCGGCTTCGCGCGGCTGCCGACGGCCTTCTTGCCGATCGAAGACCAGGGCTACTGCATGGTGGTCGCCCAGTTGCCGCCGGGTGCTGCGCAGCCGCGATTGCGTGAACTGTCTGCCCAGATCGATGCGACCCTGTCGAAAACGCCCGGGGTCAAGGGATGGATCACCAGCGGCGGTTACTCGTCGCTCGATTCGGCGACGCTGTCCAATGTGCTGTCGGTCTATGTGGTTTACGACGACTGGGACAAGCGCCCGGCAGGCTTTACGCAGGATGGGTTGGTCAGTGCCTTGCGCGAGCAGTTCCGTGATCTGCGCAAGGCCGATTTCGCGGTGGTTGTGCCGCCGCCGATTCCGGGCCTGGGTCAATCGGGCGGATTCCAGCTGGTGCTGGAAGACCGTGGCGGCCTGGGGCTGAGGCCGTTTCAGGAAGTCGTGCGCGATGTCCTGGCCAAGGCACGGCAGAACCCTCAGCTGGCCGAGGTCACCACATCGTTCAGTGCCGACAGCCCGCAGATTTATCTCGATATCGACCGCACCATGGCCGAGTCGCTTGGGGTGAGCGTCGACAACGTCTTTCAGACCCTGCAGACCTATCTCGGCTCGACCTACGTCAATCAGTTCAACAAGTTCAACCAGAGCTTCCAGGTCAGGGTCCAGGCCGATTCGACGCATCGACGCCAGCTTGACGATATCCGCTCGCTCTATGTGGCCAACCGGTCGGGCCAGATGGTGCCGCTGGGGGCGATCGTCAGCATTCGCAAGGTCCTCGGTTCCGATCTGAACACGCGTTTCAACCTCTATCCTTCGGCTGCCATCGTGGGCGACCCCGCGCCGGGCGTGAGTCCCGGGCAGGCGCTTGATGCGATGCAGAAGGTGGTCGAGGACGCGCTGCCGGCATCGGCGGGCTTTGACTGGACCGGCTTGTCCTATCAGGAGCGACTGGGCGGCAATCAGGTCTATTTCATCTTTGCGCTGTCGATCATTCTGGTGTTCCTGGTGCTCGCCGGTCAGTACGAAAGCTGGTCGGATCCGGCAGTCGTGATTCTGACGGTGCCGATGGCGCTGGTCGGTATCGTGATTGCGCTGACGATTCGGGGATTCCCGGCCGATCTCTATACCCAGATCGGTCTGGTGCTGATGATTGCGCTGGCTGCAAAAAATGCGATTCTCATCGTGGAATTTGCGAAGGAGCTTCGCGCAGAAGGCATGAGTCCGCAGGAGGCTGCGGTCGAAGCGGCCCACAAGCGGTTTCGCCCGATCGTGATGACCTCGATCGCCTTCATTCTCGGTGTGGTGCCCTTGCTCACTGCGCAGGGTGCGGGTGCGGCGAGCCAGCAGGCGCTCGGAACGGTGGTGTTCGGCGGCATGATGGCCTCGACGCTGATTGCGATTCCTTTCGTGCCGGGCTTTTACGTGATCATCGAAGGCTTCGTCTCACGAAGGCGGGAGCGCAAGCGGGCGTCCGACCCGATGGTCGCTGTCAGCGACGCCTCGAAGCCCGGTCGCTGAGTCGGGCCTTTTCGTGAACGCCCCGATCTGATGTCACGATTTTTCATCGAGCGGCCGATCCTCGCGAATGTGATCGCGATCGTCATGCTGCTGATCGGTGGCGTCTGTCTCAGTCAGATGCCGGTCGCGCAATATCCGCAGATCGTGCCGCCC
>CAIKZV010000023.1 GCA_903831925.1 uncultured Burkholderiales bacterium | reverse complement strand
TCGACCGCTGCGTGCCGGACGATCAGCTCGATGCAAGCATCAATGCGCTCGGTGCCGAAATCCTGGCGAATTCACGCGGCACCAACCGGATCGTCAAGGCACTGATCGCCGATGGCGACGAGCGAACCCGATCACAGGCGCTGGTGCATGAGCGCATGCGGCCTTACGGTCGCCCGGACGACATGGCCGAGCGGATGCAGGCACGGCGCAAATAGCGTTTCAGACAGCGATTCAGACAGCGTTTCAGTCAGTGGCCGGCGCAGACCTTGAGGTGCAGGTGCCTGTGGCAGACTCGACCAAAGAACCAACAACACAGCAACGACAGGGAGACATCGCATGAGCTGGCAGCCGGAACTGGACGAACTCGCACGCCGCAAGGCTTTTGCCCATGAAATGGGCGGAGCTGACAAGGTCAAACGGCAGCACGACGGCGGGCGCCTGACGGTTCGCGAGCGGATTGACGGCATGCTGGATGCCGGCTCCTTTCAGGAGGTCGGCACCCTGTCGGGCATCGGCGAATACGACGCCAGCAATGCGCTCACCACGGTCACGCCTGCCAACTGCGTGTTCGGCCGAGGCACGGTCGACGGTCGGTCGGTGGTGGTGGTGGGCGACGACTTCACCGTGCGCGGCGGATCGGCAGATGCCTCGATCAGCGCCAAGCCGCTGATGGCCGAAAACATGGCCGCCGAGTTTCGACTGCCGATCGTGCGGATCATCGAGGGCTCAGGCGGCGGCGGTTCGGTGAAAACCATCGAGACCAAGGGCGCGGCGAATCTGCCCGGTGGCGTGGGCGGCACGCAGGGGTTTTACATGATGACCGCCAATCTGGCCAATGTGCCGGTGGTGGGCATTGGCCTTGGCTCGGTCGCCGGTCTGGGCGCAGCGCGCCTGGCATCAAGCCACTTCTCGATCATGAGTACCAGTTCGGCGATGTTCGTGGCCGGCCCGCCGGTGGTGGCCCGGCTCGGTCAACCGCTCACCAAGCAGGAACTGGGCGGTGCCGATATCCAGACCCGCAGCGGCGCGATCGACAATGCGGTCGAGACCGAAGCGCAGGCCTTCGAGCAGGCACGGCGCTTTCTGTCCTACCTGCCCTCCTCGGTGCATTCCCTGCCGCCGATCATCGCGTGCGACGATGATCCGCAGCGGGCCGAAGAGTCGCTGCTGAGCGTGATTCCGCGCAATCGCCGCCAGATCTACAAGGTGCGCCCGATCATCGAGACGGTGGTCGATAAAGGGTCCTTCTTCGAGATGGGCCGCAATTTTGGCCGCTCGATCGTGGCCGGCCTTGCAAGATTCGACGGTCATCCGGTGATGCTGTTTGCCAGCGACCCGTATCACAACGGCGGCAGCTGGAATGCCGAGACCTGCCAGAAAGTCGTGCGCTTTGCCGACCTGGCCGAGACCTTTCATTTGCCGGTGATCTATCTCATGGATTGCCCCGGCTTTCTGATCGGCCTGGAGGCTGAGAAGACCGCCACCATCCGGCACGGCGTGCGCGCGATGGCGGCCATGAACCAGACCAGCGTGCCCTGGTGCACGATGATCATGCGCAATGCCTACGGCGTGGCAGGTGCGGCGCATCAGCCAGGCGGGCGGCTGTCGCTGCGCTATGCCTGGCCGTCGGCCTCATGGGGCTCGCTGCCGCTGGAAGGCGGCATCGAAGCGGCCTACCGGGCCGACATCGATGGTGCTGCGGATCCTGCTGCGAAGATGAAAGAGATCGAGGGGCGGCTCAACGCCTTGCGCTCGCCCTTCAGAACTGCCGAAAAATTCTGGGTCGAAGAGATCGTCGACCCTCGCAAGACCCGTTCGCTGCTGTGCGATTTTGTGCGGCTGGCCGAGCCGGTACGCACTGCAGGCAAGGTCAACTTTTCGATTCGCCCCTGACATTGAAGATGCGAAACGTGGCCTGAGCAAAGGCCACGGCTTCGTCCATCGCGTCGACGATCTCGGCGCGCACGAACACCGTGCGGCCGGTTTTTCGGGTGGTCGCCACCCGGCAGGTGAAGGGCCCCAGTTTTGCCGGCGCCACGTATTGAATGCTGCAGTCGACCGTCGCACAGCCGCTGTCTTCATCGGCCGTCGACAGTGCGGCAAACGCCATGCTGGTATCCATGAGCGTGAACAGAATTCCGCCGTGCGGTTGTGGCGTGGGCCAGCAGACCTCGGGGCGCGGGGTCATCGTCGACTGGGCGATGCCGTCGGCACAGGCATCGATCCGGATGCCGATGGTGCGATAGAGCGGGTTGTCGTTCAGACGCGCAAGGGCGTCGGGCGAATATTTCATCTCAGCGTCTCCGGAATGTTGCCGCAAGGTAGCAGAAGCATCGGCCATGCCACGGCATCCGGGCGTATGCTCGTTCCACGTTCCGCGATAGACGGAGCGACATCGCCGTAGAGCGACAATCCATTGGAGGAGACGCCATGTTGAGCTTCCTTGATTCGAAGAAGCACCTGCAGTCGGTTCTATCTGTCCGTGCACCTTGGTGCATTCCGGCGATTGCCCTTGCTGTCAGCGTCGGGCTCGCGCCAGGCAAAGCCCTGGCACAGGACTATCCCAACAAACCCATCAAGTTCATCGTCAGTTCGCCAGCCGGCGGCGTGGTCGATATCCGCGCCCGACGATTTGGCGTACGGCTTGCCGAACTGCTCAAGCAGCCGATTGTTGTCGACAACAAGCCCGGCGCATCAACCACCATCGGTGCCGACTTCGTCGCCAAATCGGCCCCCGATGGCTATACCGCGCTGTTCGGCGGCAACACCGAAGTGGTCACCGTGCCGGCACTCGGCATGCCGATCAAATATGACCCGATCAAGGATTTCATCCCGGTGGCGCAATTCACCCTGGGCTATCCGGTCTTCGTGGTCAATGCCGGACTCGGCGTCAAGACCTTGCCCGAGCTGATCGCCTGGGCCAAGGCCCGCCCGGGGCAACTGCTGTGCGGCACATCGGGCCACGGCAGCGGTCAGCATTTCGCCTGCGAACTGCTGGCGCGCAGCGCCAAAATCGAACTTCGCACCGTGCCCTACAAGGGGACTGGCCCAATGCTGCTCGATACCGCCGCCGGGCAGGTTCATATCTGCATCGGCTTTCTGGCTGAAGTCGACAAGCAGTACATCGTGACCGGCAAGGTGATCCCCTTCGGCACGCTCGCGCCGAAACGAATCGGGCGCTTTCCCGATGTGCCGACCATGGGTGAGATGGGCTATGCCGGTTTCGACTTCATGTCCTGGACCGGCCTGTTTGTGCCTGCCGGCACGCCGAAAGCGATTGTCACCCGCCTGAATGCCGAAATCACCAAGGTGGTTCGCGAACCTGAATACGCGGCATGGCTTGCCGAAACCGGCAGTGAAGTGGTGACGCCGACACCGGAGCAGTTCAGGGACTTCACCCACGCCGAGCTGGCAAAATGGAAAAAGATGTCGGACGAGTTTGGCATCAAGGCTGATCAGTAGGCGGTCTTCAGTAGGCGGTCTTCGATCAGCTCAGTGACTGAACCACATTGGCACGAAACGGATCTCGCAACAGCATTCGTTGCCGATAGGCCTCGAGTGCCGGCAGTGCCGGATGCGTCATCGGCAGTGAGCGCCATCGCTGCACGAAGGCCGCGACCGGAATATCGGCGACGGTGAATCGGCCGGCACTGAGGTACTCATGCAATGCCAGATGCTGATCGAGCAGCCGCATGCAACGCTCGGCATCGATGGTGGCCTGCGCCAGCACCCGCGGATCGCGCTTGTCGGTGGGCGTGCGGATGAGTTGCCAGAAGAGCGGTGTCATGCCAACGGTCAGACTTGCGGTGGCCCAGTCCATCCAGCGCTCAATATCGGCTCGCGATCTCGGCTCCCGCGGCAAAAGATCGTCCCGCTGATGTCGGGCGGCGAGATACCGGACGATGGCATTCGACTCCCACAGCACGAAGCCATCGTCGTCGATGGTTGGTACCCGCCCGTTCGGGTTCATCTGCCGGTATTCTGGCGTGTCCACCACGCCATGCTGCAGGCCGGCGTCGATGCGCCGATACGCGAGTCCGATTTCGTCGCAGACCCACAGCACCTTCATCACATTGATTGAATTGTTGCGTCCCCAAATCGTCAGCATCGTCTCGATCCTTTCGTTGACTGCAGGACCGTCTGCGTTCGGTCCTGCCTCACTTTATCGCGATGACCACTGACTCGCCCGCCATCGCGCAAGACGCCCGCAACCTGTGGGTGGGTGCCATGTCGCTCGCTCAGCTGGTTTCATGGGGCAGTCTGTACTACACCTTCTCGTTGCTGATGCCAGTCGTCGAACGCGACCTCGGCGCGAACCGGGTCGAGGTCAGCGGCGCCTTCAGTG
>CAIKZV010000022.1 GCA_903831925.1 uncultured Burkholderiales bacterium | reverse complement strand
TCGAAATGCAGACCGGCTCCCGGCGCATCGCTCACACCGCAGTCGCTGACCTCAGTTTCAGCGCAGTCCACGAACATCAGGCCGGCGCCGAAATGCGACCGGGTGGTCGGAGCGGCTGCCCAGCCGATGCGAAATCCGACCACGCTCAGGCAATAGGACTGGACGAAGCGCACGCCGCCGACATCGCGGTTGCGCGCGCGCAGTCTGGCTCCGGGGGCAAATTCAAGCCTGCCGGAGCGCCCCGATGCCACCAGCGGATTGTCGATCTCGTGTTCGCCTGCGGTCAGGACCACTGTGGCATCCGGATGGTTGAGCGCGCCGAGCGCCTCGGTAAAGACCGATGCGTGCAGCACGTTCGACGGGCTGGCGACAGCGCGACGACCCGCGATCAGCGCGCAGGGCGCTGCGCTGATAAGCCTTCGACGCAATCTGTCAGGCATAACCCATCGCGCCAAGACCGCTGGCCTGCGGCTTTCTGAGCGGCTGCGCCAGCATGACGCCCAAGACCAGGGCGATCACGAAGAGAAAGGTCCGGCTGTTGCCGAGATACCAGTAGCGGAACATCTCGACCAGCGCCATGAAAAACACCGGATAGAACAGACCGAAGACATTGTCGCGATCCTGGAAAGCGCGAAAAGCACTTTGGGCGAGCAGTCCGGTGAGCGCAAAAATGGCAATTGCCGGACCAAGGCCCACGTCGTAGAGGACGCTGAAAATGCCGGACGGATTGTTGAATTCGGGGTCGCCGAATCGTTCGAGAAAGAAGTTGGGCTGCAGGTCGGTCAGATAACGCATGATCGGACCCAGCAGCACCGGAAACTTCTGCAGCCACTCGAGCAGATAGCCGAACTGATAGCTCGGCCAGTCGAGCACCGTGACCAGCCCCGCGCCGGTATTGAGCGCCTGAGCGTAGTAGTTGATCAGACGCTGCCCGATAAAGGCCCAGTAATCCGACTCGGTCTTGGCGTAGAAGCTCGACCATGACCGGAAGTATTCGGCCACACCGAACACCACCACGACGATTGCGACCGCAATGACCGGCAGAATCGGCCGGATTCGGCCAAGCCAGCCTCGCGAGGCGCGATCTGAATAACCGGCCCAGAAGATCGCGATGACCAGCAGCACTTCAAAGAGCGCCAGACGCTCCGACCAGGCAAAGGCTCTGAACGCCGTCAGAAGGAAAATCAGACCGCTGAAGAGCTTCATCGGCACCGACAGCGGCCCCGGTCTGATAACCCATATCCGGTGCGATATCAGCGCGAAATAGGCCAGACTCAGCGTTGCAAGACTCGCCAGACCCGCGCTTCGCTCGACGTTGCTGCGCAATTCATAGCTGATGGCACCCCCCCCTCTCAGGGCATCGAGGAGCACGTCCGGATTGGCGAGCAGTTCGCGAAACCAGTAGGCATAGCCGATCAGTGCCGCGAACCCGATCAGCTGGATGAACCACAGCGGCGGCACCAGCCCGCGTCTTCGCGGATTGACAATCGCAAACACATTGACCGGCAGCAAGGTGCCGTAGACCAGCGCCAGCATGGCCGCCAGTCCGAGAAGGAAAGCGTCGCCCTGAAAGAAAAAAAATCCTTTTGCAGTGCTCAAGCGCAGGTCGAGCACGTTGGCGACAAACCAGATCAGCAGATAGGCCGGCAGCAGCACGCCGGCGGCAATGAATCGCGGATTGAAAAACCACGGCATTTCGCGCTTCGACGACAGGGGCATCATGGCTTGACCATCGCGATTCGGTCGTTGGCGGATGGCAGAAGCAGACCACGCTGACCGGGCGGCAGGGCCGCCACCAGATCACTCAGAAAGCCCTGCTGGACTTGCAGCGACTGGTCGACCCGACTCTCGTTGCGAACGATCTGCGAGGTGCGCACCAGAATGCCATCGGGGATGCGACCGGCGATGCCCTCGCTCAGGATGTACCAGCGGGTCTGCCAGGCGCTGAGCGAAATGCTCTCACCAATGCGCACCCAGTAAACCACCGGCTCGATCCGACGTGCGCTGGCCGCAATCAGGGTCTTGCCTTCGGGGCCACCCTGACCAAGCGGCTCGAAGGGTCGCTGGCCTTCGATCCGAAATCCCTGCGCCACGTAGCACAGCTCGGGCCGATGGATCTTGACCTCCTGACGCTGCTGACGCCCCCAGGCCAATGCCAGCATGACCGACTCGCCGGCCGAGTTGCGATAGGTGCGCATCAGGATCTGGTCATAGACCTGCTGCGTCGTGTCCTGCGCGTCTCGCCTGACCGCCAGATCAACCTGAGCACCGACGCCGGGCACATGGCGCCAGTCGCCAAAACTTTTCGGAATCGCCGACTCCAGATCGACCGCACCGGGCAGACTCATCGACACTCTGGGCGTCAACACTGCTGCGGCCGCCACCGCGACGAGCATCGCGGCGCACCAGTACCAGGGCCACATCGGCAGCCGGTTCATCGCGAGCCTCCCTTTTGCAGGTGGATGCCAGTGGATGCCTGCCGGGCAGGCAGATTGTTGCGCCCGCGCCCGAGCAGGCGCAGCAGACCCGCCAGAAGCCAGTCGAATCCGAAGAACATCGCGAAGGCAAGAACGATCTCGAGATAGCCCGCCTGATCGTGAAAGGCTCGCCCGGCGCCATCACCGTAGGCATAGGTGACCCACATCAGCAGACAGACCCGAATAACATTGGCAGCGAAGGCGATCGGCAGGACCGCGAGCAGCAGAATCGCGTTGTGAATCCAGCTCGGGTTGCGCGCCAGATAGACGAACACCAGACCGATGCCGGTCAGCGAGATCATCGAACTCAGGCCGGAGCAGGCGTCGGCAATCAGCAGCTGATAGGGGCCGATGTTCAGCACCACGCCGCTTCGCGCCACCGGATAACCCAGCCAGTACATCACCGATTCGGAGGCCAGCGACACCTGCTGCTTGAGCGGCAGCAAGATGGCATCGAGCAGCGAGCCCGGCAGCGGCACGACGAAGAGCAGAAAGCCCAGCGCAAACCACATCACCCGCAGTCCGGCAATCCCCCGGTAGATGAGCAGCAGCGAGGCCAGTACCGGGATGAGCGAGCCAACCTCGATCAGGTGGATCTCCTGTGAGCGCCCGATCACATAAGCAGCCAGACCGATCGCCAGCATCGCTGCACCGAGTCGCGGCATGGCGCCATCGGGCGAGGCCTTGATCAGCTCGTCACGCTGGCGCCAGGCGATCCAGGCACAGATCATCAGGATCAGCGGGCCGGCGGTTCCCCGCTCATTGCGCCAGAAGGTCGTTGCGACGTCGACAAAGGTCGGCACATACATCGCCAGCAGACCAATGCCCAGAGGCAGCAGCGAAGCCATTGGCATCGGCTGCGCCGAGGGTGAGGGGGCGAGCGCGCTCATTGCTGGCGGTTGTAGACGATGCCCACAGGCGACTTGCCGATCTCGGCGAGGCGTGCGGCGAAATCCCGGATCTCGCGCTCGCGGCTCAGCCGCTGTCGCACGACCATCAGCACCACGTCGGCGCTTCGGGCAACCAGCGAGTAATCGGCGCATTCGCTGGCTGCCGGCGTATCGATCAGCACGACCGACGCCGAGTTCGACAGGTGGCCGAGCGTTCGCGCGAAAGCCGCGTCACCGATCAGCTCCTGAGGATTGGGCGGGCGACTGCCGGCGGTCAGAAGATCGAGGCCACGAACCCCTGCAACCGCCCGGACACCAGGCACCGCCGATCGGCCGGAGAGCCATGACGCAAGGCCATCCCGGGACGCCTCGCCGAACAGCTGATGCTGGCGGGGATTGCGCAGGTCGGCATCAAGCAGAACGGTTCGCCTGCCCGACTGGGCAAAGACCACCGCCAGATTGGCAGCCAGCCAGGAGCGACCCTCGGCGCGCTGCGCACTGACAATCGCGATCGTGAGCGCCCGACCCTCGGCCAGACGGCGTGACTCGTCGATCGCCAGTCGGGTCCGCAGGGCACGCAGGCTCTCGGTATCCGGACTGAGCGGGTCGTGAAAGGCGGTGACTTCCGGCGCAATGTTCAAAGCGCCGGCTGCGTCGATCGAGACATATTCCTGCTCGGCCAGCGCACGGGAAACCGCAAGCGGCTCGACCAGTTTGAGCGCAACCGCGGCCTCGCCGAACAGCATCTCGCTGCCGCGCTGGTGGTCGGCCACGCGCTCGAGCGCGGTCGCGTCGATGGCACCCTGACGCAACATGATCGCGCCCAGCTTCGAACGCTGTGGCGGCTCGTCTTCGCGGGGCTCGTCCGGTCCGGGCTTGGTCGCGGACGCACCGTGACCTTCTCCTGCCGTGCGCAGTGCATGCAGGTCGATCAGATTATGTTCGGGAGCATTCATAGTGATCTCGGACTCAGTAGCTGGTCAGAAGGGGACGTGGCGAAACTTTTTTCAGGCGCAAGCGTCGGGTCGATTGCCCCACGGTGCCGATCACCGGCAGCCCGGCGAACTCGGCAGCATCGCGGGCACTGAAGACATGGCGGTTCGGCATTTCGGCCATGAGCACTGCGGCAACTGCCGCAAGCAGCCCAAGGATCAGCGAGACGATCGAATTGACAACGGTGTTCGGCGACGACGCGCGGGACGGCGGCACGGCCTTGTCGAGGATCATGAGGTTCGACTGCCGAAGATTGCTCGCCAGCCCGGCTTTGGAGCCGCGCTGCGAGGCCTCTTCAAACGCGCGCTCGGCGGTCTCGACATCACGGGTGAGCACCGTGAACTCGTCGCGTCGGGACTTGATCGAAATCACCTTTTCGCGCTGTCGATCGAGTGCGACCCGCGCTTCCTGCTCACGCTGGCGGTTGACCTCATGCGTGCTCTCGAGGGCGCGAGCCACGGCAATCATCTCCTGTTCGGTGCGCTTGCGAATCGACTCGATTTCTTCCTTGAGCTTGAGATAGTTGGGATGATTCACGCCCAGATTGCCACCCACATCGGCCAGCTGTTTCTCGAGATTGGAGCGGTCGTTTTTCAGCAGCTGTATATGGCTGCTCTGAAGGACATCGGGCAATTCGGACAAGGCCTTCGGGCCGCTCTTGAGCGCGGTGACCGCGACTGCGGCACGCGAGCCCGACTCTGCAGACTGGCCCTGCAGGGCGACCAGGCGTGTCGAGAGCTCCTGCAGGCGCATGTTCTCGACATCGAGCCGCTCGTCGACCGACACGATCTTGTTGGTGCGCTGATAGTCGCCGAGCTTGCGCTGCGCGGCGTCGAGATTGTCGCGAAGTTTCTTCACGCGCTCATCGAACCAGACCGACTGCTGTCGGGCGGGTTCGACCCGCAGCTCGAGGTTGGTCTCGACATAGGCCTTGGCGAACTCATTGGCCAGCAAGGCGGAAAACTCGGGGTCCTTGCCGGCATAGCTGATCTGCAGAACCGTCGACTCGCGCGAGGGTTTGACCTTGAGCTGAGTGATCAGCAGGTCGGCAATCCATTCACGCAAGGGGGTCGAGACTTTGCTGTCTGCGAATTGCTTGCGCAGCTCGCTGTTGGTAGCAAGATTGAGCGAATCGACGACGCGCAGTGCCACCCGCTGGCTGCGCACCACATCGATTTCGGTGGCCAGATAGGTCGCCGATCCGGTGAGACTTCCGGCCACGCCGGAGACCGCATCGGGGTTGCGCAGGTCGAGCAGCACATTGACCTCGGCGGTGTACTTCTTCGGCCACAGCAGGGTCCCGCCGATGCCAATCGCCATCACCAGCAGCAGCACCGTCAGAAACAGCCACATTCGTCCGGCAATCATGCGCAGGAACTGGTTCATCGCCATTTTCAGAACTCCAGGGATGCGCGCAGGACCACGACCTGCGCGTTGTAGTCATAGGAAGCATTGTTTGAATCGCGACGGTCGAGCCGGTAATCGACGCCGAGTTCGACGGTTCGTATCGGGCGGTAGGCCACCCCGATCGTGGCGCCATAAATCTTGTCCTGGCGCTCGGGGCCAACCGCGACCGTGCCGGGTGTGCCAGTGAAATTTCGGTTGAGCACTTCTGCGCCGGCGCGCACCACCGTCTTGCCGGTGGCCTGCCAGGCGGCACCAATATTGACGCCACGCATGCGGGCATAGCTCGCGTTGATCTCGGCGGCCGCAGACAGTTCGTTTCGGGCGGTCGCGTCGATGGTCAGGCTGGCTCGCGGCTGCCACCGCATGCTCATCACATAGCTGAAGCCGGTGAAGTTGGGATTGTCGCCGGCGGTGTAATCACGCGACTGGAGACCGAATTTACCGAAGACGCTGGTTGCCTCGGACACCTGCCAGTTCATGCGCACGCCGACCAGGTTCTCGTTGTAGCCGTCGGTTCCGTTGGTGTTGCTGCCAGGCTCAGTGAATTTCGCGGTCTGGTTGCGCCACACAAAATCGAAGACGCTGCCGGTGCGCCAGTCGAAGCGCACACCGGTTTCGAGAAAATCGAGCTGGTAGTTGAGATAGCTGCGCGATGCGGGCTGATTGTCGGTGGAGGTCGTCCCGACGCCGGCAATGGCAGACCAGCGCGGCGCGAATTGCAGACCCCCGCGCACGCTCGCCGCGGCGACGTTGACCGAAGGTCGGCCAGTGGTGCGAACGTCGGCAAATCCAAGCAGCGTGCGGTTATACGAGACATCCACATCCAGGGTATCGGCGTCGCCATGGAGCAGCCGCCAGCCCAGGGCAGCGTTGTAGCCGATGCCATCGAGATAGGCGTTGTCCCGATAGTGGTTGTTGCGAACGTCGAAGTTCGCGCGAAAGATCTGCGCCGACGTCGGTCGCACGAAGCTCAGGCCAGCCGACTCGAAGGTGATCAGGTCAGAAACCGGATTGCTCGGCAGCCGAAAGAGATTGGTTTCGTACTGCAGGCCCACACCGGCCCGCACCAGCAAGTCGTCGCCGTCGATCGCTCGGGCCACACTCGGCCAGATCATGGCAAGACCCAGCCAGCACAGCAGCAGGCTGCGACACTGCGCACGCCAGCGCACGCGCCACTGCGTCGCTGGGCCCGCGCGCTGGCAACGCCCATGATCAGTAGGCCTTGGCATCACGAAAAACCAGCAGCACAGTGCGCAGCAGAATGTAGATGTCCAGACGCAAGGTCCAACTGCGCAGATATTCCAGGTCGAATTCGATGCGCTTGCGCATCTGGTTGATGTCGTCGCCGCCGCGATAGCCGTTGACCTGCGCCCAGCCGGTGATGCCCGGGCGCACCTTATGGCGGATCATGTAGCCCGAGATCAGCTTGCGGTAATGCTCGTTGACCGCCACCGCATGGGGCCTCGGTCCGACAATCGACATGCGCCCCTGCAGCACATTGACGAATTGCGGCAGCTCGTCGAGAGACGTCGCTCTGATCAGCCTTCCGACGCGCGTGACCCGCGAATCGCCGACGGTCACCTGCTTGTACTGCTTGTCGCCATCTTCAGTGACGGTCATCGACCGGAACTTGTAGACAACGATGTCGCGACCATCGAGGCCGTAGCGACGCTGGCGGAAAATGATCGGGCCGGGCGACTCGAATCGAATCGCCAGCGCAACCGCTGCCATGACCGGTGCGAGCGCCACCAGCGCGCCAGCAGACACGAAGATGTCCATCAGGCGTTTGAGCGATCCGTGCACCCCCTGGAAAGGCGTCTCGCAAACCGCCAGGACCGGGATGCCGTCAACATCATCGACCCGCGCCTGGATCAGGTCGAAGACCGTCACATCCGGCACGAAATAGATCGAGGCAGTGGTGTCGCGAAGCGTACTGAGCATCGCCATGATGCGAGGATGGCTGGAGATCGGCAGCGTGATGTAGACCACATCAATGTCGTGCTGAACGACCAGGGCACTGATCTCTTCGATGCGCCCGAGCAGATGCTTTCGGGACTCGGCATTCAGTCGTGTTTCGGCGCGATCATCGATAAAACCCGCGAACTGCAGCCCCAGATGAGGAGCCGCCCGCATTTTCCTGACCAGCCTGCCAGCAATCGGATTGATGCCGACGACCAGGACCTTGCGGGCCTGATCGACCGCCATGCTGTGGACGATTCGCGCCAGCACGAGATGCGCGCCGACCATCACCACCGGCGTGGCAAGGGCCCACATCGCCATCGCCTGCAGATCAAAGTGCCCAAGAAAGCGGCCGGCATAGCCGAAGAACAGCAGCGCAAAACACGTCAGCGCCCAGCTTGCAAAGACATCGCGCACCAGCAATCGACGGCGTTCGAAGGCATTGGCTCTGCTCGGGAAGGTCAGCGCAAACACCAGCATCGACAGAACGATTTCCGGCCGATCGAAATCACTGCCGTGAAGTTTCATGCACGCCCAAAGCGATCCGATGGCAATCATCGAGTCGAGCACCGCGCGGATGGCCTCCGGCAGCGTCTGGCTCTGGCCACCGAGTGGCAATGATCGGATCGTCGTATCCATCGTCGAGTTCAGAACAGACTCTCGCGCACATAGATCTGATCGTCGGCAAGCACCGCGTCATCCAGACCGAGTTCTGTCTCGACGGCCTTGCCGTCGCGGCCGATCCGCTGGACCAGCACTTTCTGCTCGCGTGCCCGCATCGTGAATCCACCGGCTTTTGCCAGGGCCTGCCGAACGTTCATCTCGCGCTCGAGCGTGAACTGGCCGGGGCGTTGTACCTGCCCGAAGACATAGATCACCGATGCGCGATGCACATAGATCGAATCGCCGCCCTTGACCTCGATATCGAGATCGGGGCGATCGTTCAGGTAGAGACTCGGCAGATCGACCGTGGTGCGCGTGCTCTTGCCGCCCTCGCGGCGAATCAGGATCAGGGTGTCGGAGCCGGTCGGCAAGATGCCTCCGGCGGTTGCCAGCATCTCGGTCAGCCTGACCCCGCGCTGCTCGAGGGGATAGCGGCCGGGGCGACCGACACTACCCAGAACCGAGACCTGCTGACTGCGAAATTGCTGAACATTGACCGTGACCTGCGCGCGCTGCATGAAGCCGCCGTCACGAAGCCGGGCGGCAATCAGCTTTTCCGACTCGCCAGGGGTCAGGCCGCCCACCTTGACCGCACCGATCAGCGGCAAGGAGATTTCGCCGGCTTCCGAGACCCGTGCCTCGGTGGTCATGTCGAGGTTCTGGAAGACCTGCACCTTGACGACGTCGCCCGCACCAAGCGGATAGTCGTTGGCGGCTGCTTGCGCCGACACAGCGGTCGCCGCGAACAGACCTGCAAGCAGCAAGGCCGCCTGCACAATAAGCATCTGGATGAGTCGCATCATTGTTTTCACTGATTTATCCAAGCTGAAAATAGGCTTGATTGCAGGGGGATCACTTGAGCCCGGCCACGCCCTTGGCAAGGGCCTTGTCGTTGATCGGTTTCGCATCGCCCGGGCTCGCGGACGCGGTGGCAGCGGCGGGTGCGGCAGGGTCTTTGGCCTGTGCCGCCTGCGGCTGGCCGGCATCGCTTTGCGCGGCACCGGCCTCGCGCGGCTTGCGATCTGCGAACTCACCCAGATAGGCAACCTTGGCGCTGTCGTTGAGGCGTTTGACTTCGGCAGCGATCGCTTCCTGGCGCTTTCGAGTCGTCAGGAACTGCTTGATGAAGGGCTGCGCCTTGTCGATTTCGACTGGCATGTCTTTGGTTTCGGTGACCTGACCGATCACGATCTGCTGACCCTGGCGCCAAATCACGAGGTCGCCAACACGCTTCTTTGCAAAGAGAGGCACTGCCTGCAGCGGCAGGCTTTCAGGCGCGCGCGAATAGCCCCTGACGAGGGGCGCCTCGATGCCATTGGCCTTGAGCACGGCAGTCGCCTCGGAGAGCGTGCGTACCGACGCCAGCTCCTTTTCGACTTTCCCCCAGTTCGGCGGGACACCCGGCAGCGACACCTCGTCGAACTTGATGATTCGGCGCTTTGCAAACAGGTCGGCGTTCTCGTCGTAGAACGTCCGAATCTCTTCGGCACTGGGCTTGGCGCTCTGGGCGCCGATCTGGTCGATCGCCGCACGGGCGAGGATGTCGCGTCGCGCAGAGTCGAGTTGCTGCATCACCTTGGCATCGCGATCGATCTTGTTCGTGGTGGCGTACTGCAGCAGCGTCTCCTGCTCGATGAGCCGGTCGACGATCATCTGGCGCGCCTCGGTGATGCGCTCGGTCGGCATGCCCTGCGGCAGGCGCTGTGCCATGAAGTCGACCTGATGAACCGAGATCTCGCGGTCGTTGACTCGCGCCACGGCCTGGCCGGCTTTTGACGAGTCGGCATTGCTGCAGGCCATCAGGGTGGCTGCCGTCATCGACATCAGCAGCAGCGTTGCAGGTTTGATGCCCAGACCGGACCGGTCTGATGGCTGTGCAAATTTCATGATTAGCCTCTCGGTTCAGGGCGACCGCGAACGAGGCGGCTGCCGAAAGCACTTGCGGATTCGGTACCGGCTGATCGGGTGATCGGCCGGGGATCCGAACGATCTCCGCTGGGCTTTGCCCTGATGTGACGGCTCGCGGATCTACCGCTGCATTAGCGGTCGCGTTAGGCCGAAAGGATGCTTGCCTGCATCTGAGCAGACTAGTGGGACGCTGACTCAGCGTCCCCCGAGCGAGGTTCGCTGGTCATCGACCTTGTCCCGGTATTCCTGCAGGAGGGTTTCGACACGGACCCGCTTGTAGCCTGAGAAGGGGTCAGTACGGACCAGTGCATCACCAAAGCCGCCGCGATCGATGGCGGTGAGCAGATCGGAGGTAATGCCGGACAGCGCGATATTGTTGCCTCGACAGGCTGTGAGGCGGCCGGCGAGATCGCGGCTGTCGGTGGCGCCCTGAGCCAGCAGCGCCTCCTGTTCCTTGATGCGAGCCAGGGCCTGCTGGGTTCGCATTGATTCAGCCTGGCGCTGCCCTTCAGCGTCTTTCAGGCGTGCACCGGTATCGGCGGCTTCCTTGCGAGCCTGGGCGAGCTCACGCTCCAGCCGGGCGATGGCGGACTCCTTCTCGCCGACCTGTCGTCGGGACTGCGCCTGGATCCGATCCCGATCGGTGGCAAGCTGCTTTTCAAGCATCGCTCGCGCGTTATCGGCGGCGGTCTTGTCGGCGAGAAGCTTGTCGTTTTCAGCCTTGAGCTGCGTCTGCGACGCCTGCAGGTTGCGGA
This sequence comes from uncultured Burkholderiales bacterium, assembly GCA_903831925.1. GTDB lineage: Bacteria > Pseudomonadota > Gammaproteobacteria > Burkholderiales > Burkholderiaceae_E > UBA4615. Next base: position 5,854 of record CAIKZV010000022.1, on the reverse strand, counting down.
TCGCCTCGGCCTGCCGCGCCATCCCGGCATCGGGTTTTTTGGCGCCCGATTGGGCGAACACCGGCGCCGGGCCGAGCAGTGAGATCGCCAGGGCGATGGGTGCCGCGCGCATCAGGATTGGCGTCATGGTCAGAACCTCGTCGTCAGGTCGATCTGGAAGGTGTTCACGCGATACTGCGCACCCTCGATCCGATTGGCAGACATCCATCGCCCCCCCAAGGCGAGATTGCGATTCAGGCCATAGGCGCCGGCGAGCGCCACGCACGACAGGTTGGTGCCGCCCAGGCCGCAGTTCGGATCAGTGAGTGCATCGAGCGTGGCGTCCTTCTCGACATAGCGATACAACAGCGATGCCTGCCAATCACGTTCCCGCGTGACCGCGCGATGGCCCAGTGCGACCCGATACTGGTGACCGTTCGTGCCGCGCGTCACAAGATAGCCGCCGGTGCGGTTCATGATGTCGGCCGCGTCCCAGCCGGTGTTCTGGATGAGCTCACCACTCACATCGATCACGATCGGATCGAAATGAGCCGCTTCAAACCCGAAGGTCAGGGCGTTCACATTGAACTGGCTGGTCTGGCCCCAGATCGATTTGCTGGCAGTGTCATAGACCGGATCGTTGATACGGAACAGGCTGTTGCCCTTTTGCCGGAAGCCCGCTTCGTATTGGGTCAATGCATAGGAAGCCGTGCCGTAGTTGACGGTGTCCTGCTCGCCGGCGACGTTGTTGAAACCGTAACGAGCAAACGCCACCCGCATGCCGAAGACCGGTGAGGCTCGCCACTCGACGCCGGCCTGCAGTCCGGACAGCCAGCGGTCTTTGCCGAGCGAGTTTTCTTTCAGGGCATAGGCGCCTGCGACGCCGATCACCCGCACCTGATCGGTCAGGCTGTAGCCGGCCGAGGCAGCGGCGCCGTCAAAGCCGAGGTCTTCGGCGAACATCATCTCCGAGCTCAGGTAGGGATTAGGCAGCCGGCCGGCGAGGAAAGCGAAATCGCTGTTCGGCTGCCATTTCATGTAGGCCCGGTCGATCTTGACCTGATAGCGGCCTGAGGCATCACCGGCGGTCGACGAGGTCGAGGTCGGCCCGAGGGTGTTGCCGGTAGTGAAGCGGATCGCACTGGTCCACTGATCATTGATGATCGCGGCCACACCGAACCGGGCTCTGAGGATGAGTCGATTGCGGTCGACCGTACTGTTGGTGGTGTCTGCATAGTTGGTGCCACTGCCGTAGTCGTCATACAGGACCGCAGGCGGCGCATTGCTGCTCGAAAAATTGTCCTGCTGCAAGCGCACGCGCAGGTCGCCACTGAAGCGCAGCCGCTCAGCCCAATCGGGCAGCGCACCGGGTTCACCCCAACGCTCGTCGCGAGCCTGCGCGATGACTTGCTGCTTGACCTGTTGCGTGATTTCGTTGCGCACCGATTCCGGCACGTACTGCACGCGAACAGGGTCGCTGGCTGCCGTCTCGGTGCGAACACCCGGTCGGGCCACCGCAGGCGGTGCGCTTGCTGCGGCAGGCGCATTGCTGCGGACACCCACGCCGGCAGCCGGCACGACGGCAACGGCGGCCGGGCTCGCTGCCGGCGGCGCGGTGGCCGCTGCGACTCCCGCCCTCGCGCGGGCACGGGCCAGCAGCTGATCGGCCTTGGCGCGCGACAGTGCGCCGGAGGCGACCAGCGCTTCGACCATGTCGGTCACGGTATCGCGCAGTTGCTCAAGATCGGCGCGCTCGTCGGCATGCGATGCGACCGGCATCAGCAGCATCGGCAGGCTGGTCAGGACGGCGATCAGTAAGGCAGGAGTTCTCATGATTGCTGGGCCATTCGAAAATGTCAGGGTTGCGCGCCGGATCAGCCGAGATCGCGCAGATTGAGGAGGATCCACATCGGCTGCGGCATTGGTGCGGGCGGCGGCTCGCGCAGCGGCCGCGAAGCCAGCAGCCGGTCGCGGATTAGTTCGTTCTGGCGCTCGGTGGCATCGCGCATCTCGACGCGCTCGATGCGCCCGGTGCTGTCGACCCAGACCAGGATCGCCACCTGCCCGCTGCTGCTCTTGAGCTCGGTGATTCGGTTGAGTTCTTCGTTCACATGACGGGTCAGCAGATCACGATAGAAGCCGAACTGAGCCCGACCGATCCCGCCGCCTCCGCCACCTCCGCCGATGCTGGCACCGCTGTTGAGCAGGTCGCGTCCGCCCGGATTGGCGCCCAGACCGAAGCTGTCGCCTGCACCGCTGCCGGTGGCCGCCACTCCCAGACGCTCGGCCGGCGGCGGTTCAGCCGGCTTGGGCTGGTCGACCGGCTTGGGCTGCTCCATCTTGACCTCCTCCTTGACCTTCGGAGGCTCGGGCGGCTTTTCCGGCGGCTTGGGCGGCGGCGGCGGGACATTGGGACGGACCAGACTGATCTGCTGCGCCGTGGGTCGGGACTTCTTGACCGGCTTGTTCAGCGTCAGATAGAGCCCGACCATCAGCGCCGCGATCAGGAGCCCCGCGAGCGCCCACACCAGCCATCGCTTCTGAAAGCGGGGGCCGCCTGAGGAGGTTGCGGTGGTCTGATCGCCGGCCATGATCGTGATGGCAAATCAGCCGTGTCAGCGGGTCAGCCGCTGGGTCACGAGACCCAGCTGCGTGATCTCGAGGCGCCCGATCAGGTCGAGGACTTCGATGACCTTTTCGTATTGCACCTTGGCATCGCCCTTGACCACCACCGGCAATTCCGGGTCGGCGGCCTTGAGCTGCGCAAGGCGGGTCTCGAGCTCGGGAATCGTGACCGGATAGGCATCGAGAAAGACCTGCCCGGTCTCGTTGATCGTGATGGCCTTGGTCTTGGGCTTGGCCAGACTCGGGGTATTGCTGGCCTTGGGCAGATTGACCTTGATGCCCTGCACCGAGGCAGTCGTCATGATGATGAAGATGACCAGCAACACATACGCCAGGTCGAGCATCGGCGTGACGTTGATATCGTCGTAGGGTTTGTTTTCCTGCTGGACTTGCATCGGTTTTTCCTCGGATGAATGGAGCGATGCGCGGCTCAGGACTCGAAGCGTTCGGAGATCCGGCTGGTGAGTTCGTCAGCGAAGATCTGCATCTCGTTGCTCATTTCCTTGATTCGCGAAGCGAACCAGTTGTAGGCAAAGAGCGCCGGGATCGCGACCGCAAGGCCGGCGACCGTGGCCAGCAGGGCGGCGGCGATGCCGGGTGCGATCGAATTGATGTTGACGTCGCCAGCCGCAGCAATCGCCGCGAAGGTGATCATCACGCCCACCACCGTGCCGAGCAGCCCGATGAAGGGTCCGCCCGAAATCGCAATCGTCAGCAGCACCATCAGGCGATTCAGGCGTTGCCCTTCGCGCACCAGCGTGGCGTCGATGGCTGCGCGAATCGAGGTCAGGCCGCGCGAGTTGAGTCCGGTGTTCGTCCCGGTCTTTGAGCCGCCATCGAGACGCTTGCGCAGCTCGACGCCCGCTGTCTCGAACATGCGGTAGAGCGAAGACTCCTGGTATTGCGAGTTGACCGCAGCCGAACCTGCCGAGGCAGCGCCGAATTTCGATTCGAGAAAGGCCTCGGGCGGCGCGTCTTTGAAGGCCGCCATGAACTGCTGATTGACTTTGGCGACTTTCGACAGCTGCAGCGCCTTGGAGATCATCACCCAGATCGCGACCAGGAGCATGAAGAGCAGGATGTAGATGACGATCTTGCCGTCGAGCGTCAGGTTGTCGACCAGGATGCGGAAGTGATTGGCTTCGCCGCCCTCGGTTTCGGCTGCAATCGAGGCCAGCTTGTTGTCGGGGCCCTGAGCGGCTGCGGTGGCGCGGATCCAGTCGGGCGAGCGCGCGACCTTGCTCAGACTGAGCGCATCGACGTCGAATTCAGCATTCCCGCCAAGCGCCATTTGCACCGGCTCTGCAGGCAGACGGGCTGCCACGCCGGCGACTTCGTTGCCATCGACAAAGAGCGCGGTTCGCTCGCCGATCACCAGCGTGACATGGCGCCATTCGGCCGCCGGCAGCGCGACGGTGCCAGCCGCGGTACCGCCACCGGCGGGCACACCCGGACCGGCGACTTTCAGGGTCGGCATGCCGGCGGCAAGATTGACGGCGATGCTGGACTGGGCACCCTTGAGCATGAGCAGCGGGCTGTTCGCGCCAGCTGCTTTTGCGCGCACCCAGAAGGACACGGTCAGGCCATCGGGGCCGATCGCAATCGGTGCACCAGTGGCCTCGATGCGGGCACCCGCAGGCAGGCCGATCGATTCGCCAAGCAAGCCCTGCGCGCCAGCCTGGGCGCCGGGGGTGGCGACGTTCACACCGTCAAGTTGCTCATTGGCCGGCGTGGCGACCGCATTGAGTGCCAGCACCGTGACGCCATCGCGAACCACGGCAGGGGCCAGTGCCTCAGCTTGCGGATTGGCCGAATACAGCCAGAGCGAGGGCTCGGCGTTCGAGGGCGCAAGCGTCGGGACCCGCACCCACACCACCGCCATCTCGTTGGCGGCATCGAAGTATTCAATGCGATGCGGCAGGATGGTCTTGCCGTCGGCGGCCACCACGCGCAGGTCGCTGCCGTCGCGCTTGGCGGTGGTGAAGTCGAAGTTGCCGGTGTGCAGGCGCAGCGGCACGACGAACTGCGCCTGGGCTGATTTCACGGCCGCACCAGCATCGGTGGTGTCGAGCACCCAGTGCGACTTGTTCTTCCAGGCGTCGGTGATCTGGGCCTGCGCCGGCGAGGTCAGCAGCGGGGCGGTCAATCCGACCAGAGTGCAGAGCGCTGCCGCGGCAAACCGATTCAGTGAAGTCATGGCAATTGATCGGGTAGTTGGCATGGCTGCCTCACGCTGCAGTGAAAGGAGGAATCGGGCTTTGGCGGATGTCATGACGGCGGTGCTTATCGGCTGGTCTTGCGGCGGCGAAAGGCGTCTTCGCCGTCTTCACCGAAACCGAGGAACTCGATGACCACCAGGCGGCTGCGGGCCTGTCGGTTCTCGTCGGCCAGTTTGTCGCGGTCGGTGGCAGCGGCCTGATCCGAATTCGCGGCGGCGGCGGCGTTGGCGTTGCCTGCAGCCGCAAGCGAGAGATTGGGTGCCGCCGTTGCAGTGGGCACGCCGGTGGCGCTGCCGCCCACCGAAATATTGGCGCTGTTGCGGATTTCGGTGGCAAAGAGGGTCAGGTTGCCGGCCGATCGGATGCCTGCCTCGCCGGCATCGATGAAGCCTTTGGGCGCAAAGAGGTCGTCATCGCTGGCGGGCACTCCTGGCTTGGTGTCCAGCACGCCGATGCCCGAGCCTTCGACCACGCCCTGCAATTCGACGACGACGTTGCCGTTCTCGTCGACCCGCACCAGCGGCGGCGGCGCGGTCGCGGCGGTTCGTGAGCCCCGGCCGGCGTCGATGTTGCCCAGGGCCGAGAACATCGTGATGCCGCCACCGCCGGCGGTCAGGACCCGTGACCGGTTCACCGACGCGTTCGAGCCGATGGCGATATCGACATCACCGCCGTCGAGCGTAAAGATGCCGAGCTTGGAGGCGTCCTTGACGCTGGCGAGTTCGGATGGCGGATTGGCCAGGCCGACCTGCAGATTGCCGACTGCCTTGGAAGCAGCGGTGGGCTGGCAGGCGGTCCAGCTGCCGCGACACACCACACCGGGTGCCAGGAACTCGATCTTGCCGCCACGCTCGGTCTTGACCTGGCTGAAAACCAGATCGATGTTGCCGGCGCCGTCCTTCGGAAAGAGCGTCGACATCGCGTCGTAGGCCGCCTGGAAATTGCCGTAGTCAGGATTGGTCTTGCCATCGCGCTTCGTTGCCGACGCATTACGACCGGCGGCCTTGAGTTCGGCGTAGAACACCGCTCTG
>CAIKZV010000021.1 GCA_903831925.1 uncultured Burkholderiales bacterium | reverse complement strand
CTGATCGCCACCAAGGCCGATATCGCACCGGCGATCGCCGCCATTGAAGCCCGGCTTGCGGTCTATGAAGGGCTCGGTTACCGGGTGCTGCGGGTTGGCTCTCACGATCATCCGGCTGAAACCGTCGCGACCCTGCAGCCGGTCCTGAGCCATCAGACGACGCTGCTGCTCGGACAAAGCGGCATGGGCAAATCGACGCTGGTCAATCTGCTGGTGCCGGGCGCCGATCTGCGCACTCAGGCCATCTCGCAGGCGCTTCAGACCGGTCGGCACACCACCACCTTTACCCGCAGTTTTGATCTTGCCGGCGGCGGGCGAATCATCGACTCGCCAGGCTTTCAGGTCTTCGGGCTGTCTCATCTGTCGATCAGCGAACTCGAACACGGCATGCGTGAATTCAAACCGCTGCTGGGGCATTGCCGCTATTACAACTGCAGCCATCGCCACGAACCGTTTTGCGCGATCAGACATGCGCTGGAGCAAGCACAGCTCGATACGCGTCGCTATGAACTCTATGTCCAGCTGCGCGACGCAGCGCAGCCCTCGGAGCGGTAAATGCGCGGTGATTCCGCGGTATTCAGCGCTGATTCAGCGGCCAAGCCAATTGGCGATAGTCAGCATCGAAAACAGCAGAATCCATAGCACCACCGACCGCCAGACCAGACCGACCGCGCTGCGCAATGTCGCGGCGTCGGGGTCTGCACCCGACCACTCGAATCCGCCGGAAGTCGGCGACGAGGCGAGCTCATCAGCCTCAAGCACCGTGTCTGCGCGGCGCATATCCGCCTCGAGCGTCGGATCAGCCAATCGCACACCGAGGGCACCGCTGCCGGTCATCAGCAAGATACGGCGCTGGGCGTCACCGACATGGACTGCCGACGCTGCCCGCCAGCAATACACCGCGTCTTCAAAATTGCCGACAACCGCAAAGCCTGCGGCTGCCAGCCTGACCGGTAACCAGTCGAGCCATCGATAGGCCTGATCGGCGAACCAGCCATAGGGCACGCCCTCGGCTTGCGACTGACCGGGCTCGCGAATCGGGGCGCCGGCCGATGCGCCGCCCGTGCCCACCACCAACCGGTCGGATGCGCCGCTGCGCCCCGGGTCTGCGGGCCAGTGCTCAGCCAGAAACTGGGCGCCGCGATAGAGGATCGGACCGATCGCACCCGGCAGCAGGATGTACCAGAAGAGCGGGCCGAACACATGGCGATGCGCCTCGATCAGGGCATGCGAAATCGCCACCCGGCACAGCTCGGTGACCGACAGATCGGCTGCGACGAAGCTCGGGTCGTGACGACGAATCCAGCGCTGCAGTGCCTGACGGGCGCCGTCCGGGTCATTGGCGGCAAGCCCGAGCTGGATCTCGGTAAAGGCATGGCTGAATTGCCGGAAACCGATCGTGAAATAGACGACGACCACATGAAGCGCCAGGACCAGAAGCGGATGGATGGCCTCAAGGAGCAGCTGAGCCAGTACGACCGCCAGCATCGCCGATCCGATTGCCAGCAGCCAGCCGAACATCCCGTGGCGGCGCCGGCCGGCATCGGTCGTAGCTGCGATCCAGTCGGCAAAGCCCGAGGCCATGCGATGGACGACATTGTCGCGAGGCAGGGGGCGCAACTGCTCCAGCGTCAGCGCCAGAATGAGTGCAATGAAGCCCATGGCCGATTATGCCGAGACGAAACGATAGAGATTGCGAATCATCGCTGCGGTCACGCCCCAGATGAAATGTTCGTCGCCATCCGGACCGGTCCAGGGCATGGCAAAGAAACTGCGCTCCCCGCCGTCCGACCAGCGATAGAGGCGACGCTGATGGTTGGCCGGATCCATCAGGAAGGCCAGGGGCACCTCGAAGGCTTCAGCGACCTCGTTATCGTCGAGCTTGAGGGTATGCGTGGCCTCGACCAGGCCCACCACCGGCGTGACCACGAAACCGCTGCCGGTGAGGTATTGCGGCATGGCGCCCAGCACTTCGATATGCGAGCGATGCAGCCCGATCTCTTCTTCGGTCTCGCGCAGTGCCGTGGCAACCGGCGAGGCATCGCTCGGCTCGGTGCGTCCGCCCGGAAAGGCCACCTGCCCGGCATGCGAGGTCAGATGGGCGGTGCGTTCGGTCAGCAGGACCGACAGGCCGGCAGCCCGGCACACCAGCGGGACCAGCACGGCAGCGGCTCTGGGCAGGTCGGGGGAGGACCGATAGCGGTCGTCGATCACCTCGGGCACCCAGTCGGGCGGCTGGTGAAAGCGTCGTCGAATCGCCTCTGGGCTCAGGTGAGCGGGATCAATCGCAGGCAGCGCCGGCGCGCGGTCGTCGACCGGCGCCGTGCGAGGGTCGGTGATGAACCGACGTTCCGTCGACCGGTCGGACCCGCTCAAAGCGCTGACCGTCCGGCAGTCGAATTACTTCGCAGCCGGAGCAGCGGCCGCGGCACGCGTCGGCAGCTTTTCCTTGATGCGCGCCGATTTGCCCGAGCGCTCGCGCAGGTAGTAGAGCTTGGCGCGACGCACGTCGCCACGACGCTTGACATCGATCGATGCGATCAGGGGCGAATAGGTCTGGAAGGTCCGCTCGACGCCTTCGCCCGAGGAGATCTTGCGCACGATGAACGAGGAGTTCAGTCCGCGGTTGCGCTTGGCAATCACGACGCCCTCATACGCCTGAACCCGCTTGCGCGTGCCCTCGACGACGTTCACGTTGACCACGACGGTATCGCCAGGGGCGAAAACCGGGATGGTGCGCCCGAGGCGGGCGATCTCTTCCTGTTCGAGTTGCTTGATCAGATCCATGGGATCACTCCGTAACCATCGTTCACCGGTGCAGGGGACACAGCCCGAAATAACAGGCCCGGCCAGAGGATGGATGTTTAACGACAACCGCCGAAAACCGTGCGCAAGCCTCAGATCAGCTTCGATCAGACGCCAGCTTGCATCAGCCGCAGGCAGCAAAGCCCATCAGTTTAACTCAACTGCCGCAGAAATGCTTCATCCTGAGCGCTCAGGCGGCCATCACGCCGAGCCTGCTCGATCAGTTCGGGCCGCCGCTGCGCAGTCAGCCGCAATGACGACTCCCGGCGCCAGCGGGCAATTCGTGCATGGTGACCCGACATCAGCACTTCAGGCACCGGCACACCACCAAAGACTTCCGGCCGGGTGAAATGCGGTCCCTCGAGCAGACCGTCGGAAAACGAGTCCTGAAGCGCCGACCCGGCATCGGTCATGACCCCCGGCAGCAGGCGCACGACCGCATCGATCAGCGACAGCGCCGGCAACTCACCGCCCGACACGATGAAGTCGCCAATCGAAATCTCTTCATCAACGTCGGCATCGAGCAGGCGCTGATCGATCGCCTCATACCGGCCGCACACCAGCGCGAAACCTGGCAGCGCAGCGAGTTCGGCCACCTTGGTTTGCGTCAGCGGCACACCAGTGGGCGACAGGTGAATCACTCTTGCCCGCGGCAAGCCCTCGGCCGCACGGCGGCCATGCAGGGCAGCCAGGCAGGCGGCAAGCGGCTCGGCCATCATCACCATACCGGGTCCGCCACCGAAGGGTCGATCATCGACCCGCCGATAGGCATCGGTCGCCTGATCGCGGGGATTCCAGCACCGCAGCCGCCAGATGCCGCGATCGATGGCGCGGCCGGTCACGCCGAACCGGGCGGCCGGTTCGACCATCTCGGGAAAGAGCGTGACAAGCTCGATGTCCATGGCCGACTTCGCCGAATCAGCGTGACCAGTCGGCCTGCCAGTCGACCACGATGCGGCCCTCGTCCGGCGCGACTTCGATCAGATAGGCATCGACATATGGAATCAGCAGGCCGGCATCGGTTTCGATGATCGGATGCGCGCCGTGATCGTCGATCGCACTGACCCGGCCGAGCGCCTCGCCGGCCGGATTCGAGATCTCGCAGCCGATCAGATCGACCCAGTAGAACTGGCCTTGCGGGAGCTTCGGGAAATCGCATCGGCGCACGCCGACTTCGCAGCCCCTGAGGGCAAGTGCCGCGTCACGGTCATCGCAATCCGGAAACTTGGCCACCACGCCGGAACTGTGCCGACGCGCCCGATCGACATCAACCCACTGATCGATCGCGGCCACTGCCGGCCCGCCGGAGCGGACCAGATGCCAGCTCGGCGCTTTGACCAGCGCGGTCTCGCCGGCCCCCGCGAAGGGCTCGACCTTGATCCAGCCGCCGACGCCCCAGGCGCCGATAATCCGCCCAAGTGCAATCGTTCGCAGCGGATCAGCAGCCACCAACCGATTCACCCGACCGGAAGCGAGCGATGCAGAAACAGACTGCGATCGGGAAAGTTCGATCAGGCAGCTGCCGCAGCAGCCTTCTGCTTGACCGCGAAATCGCGGATCAGGCGCTGGACAGTCGGCGACACTTGCGCGCCGTGGCTGACCCAGTATTCGATCCGATCAAGCGACAGTCGAAGACCGTTCTCACCATCGGCGGCGATCGGGTTGTAAAAGCCCAAACGCTCGATGAAACGACCATCACGACGGTTGCGGCTGTCGGTCGCAATCACATTAAAGAAGGGCCGGGCTTTCGCGCCACCCCGCGCCAGACGAAGAACGACCATGAGAAATCCTTGCAGTTTTGCGTAAAAAGCCTTCGATTATATCCGCTTTCAGCAGATTTGGCCCATCGATTTGGCCAAGCTAGCGTGAAAGACCGCCGGGACGATAGGGCAAGCCAAACGGCACAGCGCTGCCCACCGATGGGCGAGGCGCCGGTGCATAGCCGGCGCCGGGTACGATCTGCGGCGCAACCATGCGATTCATGGGCCTGCCGTTCACGTAATAAACCGTTCTCGGGAGCAGTTCCGGGTCATAAGTCCACACCCTGGCAGGCTGGCTTGAAGCCTGAGCCCGGCGCGTCGCCGCTGCGGCGGCCTGTGCCTCTCGCTGCTGATTGCGCGTCTCGAAGGCTTCTGCCTGTTTTCGCCAGTACTCGCGCTCGGCCTCGGCGCGCCTGAGCGCATCAGCGGCATCAGGCACCAGATAGGTTGAGTGACCGACATTTGCCGCACCCGCCCCTGGTGCCGCGGGACGATCGCTGAATTCGACCGTGCCGTCTTTCAGGGTATTGCGATAAATGGTCGTGACCGCGACCTCGCCCCGCGGCGCAGCCGGGACAGTGCCGGTCGTCAAAGCGGTCGTTGCACCCCAGGCCGACATCGGACCAAGCGAACCCGCGCACAGCGCGAGGCATCCGACAACCGTCAATACCGACCGGAGCGCCGATCCGCTTGCCGCGCTCATCGCGCTCTCCCGATCAGCAGACATTGGCCGACTCCTCTGTGCGCATCGTCAGATGTATCGGCTCGACCGCCACGAACTAAAACATGGCCTCTTCGAGCGCAAGCGTTCCGGCGGCACCCGCCACGATCGCCGCGCAATAGGCGCCCGACCGGGACAGGACATGATCGGCATAAAACCGCGCCGTGCCGATCTTGGCCTTGAGAAAGGCAGTATCGGCATCCGGCGCCGCCAGCAATGCCTTTGCTGCCAGCGCGGCGCGGGCCATCTGCCATCCGGCCAGCACCGTGCCGCTGAGCATCAGATAGGGCACGCTGCCGGCATAGACCGCCCGGGCGTCGCCCTTGCCCTGAGCCACCAGAAAATCGATCGCGTCAGACAGTGCCTGCGCGCCCTCGGTCAGTCGCGCGGCAATCGCCTGCAGATCGCCGCCATCGGCGGGCATCTCGGCAATCGTCTGCCGCACACGGGCCAGTACCGCACGCGCGGTCTGGCCGCCGTCGCGCACGGTCTTTCGACCGATCAGGTCGTTGGCCTGGATCGCGGTCGTGCCTTCGTAGATGGTGAGGATGCGGGCATCGCGGTAGTACTGGGCCGCGCCGGTTTCCTCGATGAAGCCCATGCCGCCATGGACTTGCACGCCGAGCGAGGTGACCTCCAGGCTCATCTCGGTCGAGAAGCCTTTGACGATCGGCACCAGGAACTCATAGAAGGTGGCATTCGCCTTGGCGGTCGCCGGATCGGGCGATGCGTGCGCGGCATCAAACGCCGCCGCGCCCACATAAGCCAGTGAGCGGGCGCCTTCGGTCAGGGCACGCATGGTCATGAGCATGCGACGCACGTCTGGATGCTGAATGATCGCCACCGGCCCCGATGACCCTTCGACCGCGCGGCTCTGTACGCGGTCGCGGGCATAGCCCACCGCTTTCTGATACGAACGCTCGGCAATCGCCACGCCCTGCATGCCCACCGAAAAGCGCGCGGCGTTCATCATCACGAACATGTATTCGAGGCCGCGATTTTCTTCGCCGACCAGCCAACCGAGGGCACCGGCTGCCGGTGTCTGACCGGCAGCCGCAGCCACCGGAAACTTGCCGTCGCCATAGAGCAGCACCGCGGTCGGACTCGCCTTGATGCCGAGCTTGTGTTCGATCGAGGTGCAGAACACATCGTTGCGGGCGCCGAGCTTGCCCTGCGCGACGATGAGGAACTTGGGCACGATGAAGAGCGAGATGCCCTTGACGCCCTCGGGCGAACCCGGCGAGCG
>CAIKZV010000020.1 GCA_903831925.1 uncultured Burkholderiales bacterium | reverse complement strand
TTGGACGAGCCATCGAGCGGATCGAAGAGCAGCAGAAACTCGCCCTTCGGATAACGGTTCGGGATGGTGTAGGGGTGATCCATCTCTTCGGAGGCCATCGCGGCCAGGTGGCCGCCCCATTCGTTGGCTTCGAGCAGGGTCTCGTTGGCGATCACATCGAGCTTTTTCTGCACTTCGCCCTGAATGTTCTCGGAGCCGGCCTCGCCGAGAATACCGGCAAGGTCACCCTTGCCCACGCCATAGCTGATCCGCTTGCAGGCGCGCGCCACCACCTCGAGCAAGAGCCGCAATTCGGCTGGAATCAGGTTCTTTTCGCGCTGCTTTTCGACCAGGTATTGCGTGAGGCTGATCTGCTTTTTCATCTCGGGTTCCTTGTTGACCGCTTGCAGGTGTGCAAGCGATCGGTTGCTTTGGGAAAGAGTGCCTTGGCAGTGTCCTGTCGCGCCATCAGGCGAGTGCCTTGCCGACGACTTCAAGAACGTCGGGTGATTGGGCATTGGCCGCGACCTCTTCGAGTGCGGTCCGCATCAGTGGCTGGCGCACTGCATCGAACTTGCGCCACCGGTCGAGTGCCCGCGCAAGGCGCGCAGCGATCTGCGGATTGACCGCATCGAGCGCCACCACCTGCTCGGCCCAGAACCGATAGCCCGAACCGTCTGCGGCGTGAAACTCGGCCAGGTTGCCGCTGCAAAAGCTTGTGATCAGCGAGCGGGTCCGATTGGGATTGCGCAGCGAAAACGCCGGGTGCGTCATCAGTGCGCGCACCCGTTCGAGGACCGGTTCATCGCCCGGCTGCCGCTGCATGGTGGCCTGCAGCGTGAACCATTTGTCCATCGCCAGCGGCTCGGCGTCAAAGAGGCTTGCATAAGCCGCAAGCCCCGGCTCACGCAGCGGCGATGCACTTTGCACCAGCGCCGACATCGCACCGAGCCGGTCGGTCATGTTGTCGGCATGGTCAATCTGATCCTGTGCCAGTCGGTCGGCGCCTTCGATGCCGGCTTCGACCAGCAGCGCGAGCGCAGCATTGTGCAAGCTGCGCCGTCCGGCCGAGACCGGGTCGGGTGAGTAAGGCGCGCGCTGGTGGGGTGCGTCGAGCAGCTTTCGCAGCTCGGTGGCGAGCGTCTGCGCCATCGCATCACGCACCGCATTGCGCGCCGCGCGCAGTGCCACCGGTTCGACGATGTCGAGTTGTTCGGCGATGAAGCCCTCGGAGGGCAGGGCCAGCAGTTGCGCACGCAGGGCCGGGTCGAGACCCTGATCAGCGACGGCTCGCGCGAGCGCGCGGATGAGCGCGCTGCTTGCCTCGTGAACCGGTATTCCCTCGAGCACGCGCAGGATGGCCGAGATGGCGAGCCGCTGGGCCGCCTCCCAGCGATTGAAGGCGTCGGTGTCGTGGGCGACCAGGAAGGCGAGCGTGGCGTCGTCGGTCTGGTGCTCGAGGATGACCGGCGCAGAAAAATCACGCAGCAGCGAAGCGATCACCCGGACCTGACCGTCTGCATCGGCGCGGGGCACGATGTTGTCGAACACGAAGGTTTGCGAGGGCTCGGTGAGTTCGAGGGTGGCGTTTGCGAGTTCAGCGCCATCGCCTCCCATCAGCCCGATCGACACCGGAATGTGAAAGGGCAGCTTGTCGGGTTGTCCGGGCGAGGGCGGGCACCACTGGCGAAGCGTCAGGGTGTAGCACCGACTTTGCGCGTCGTAGTTTCCCTGGGCCTGCACCCGTGGCGTGCCGGCCTGCGAATACCAGCGCTTGAACTGATCGAGTTGGCGGCCATTGGCATCAGCCACGCAGGCGACGAAGTCGTCGCAGGTCACCGCCTGCCCGTCATGGCGCTCGAAGTAGAGCGCCATCGCACGTCCGAATCCTTCGCGACCGACCAGTGTCTGCAGCATACGGATCACTTCGGCGCCCTTCTCGTAGACGGTGACGGTGTAGAAATTGTTGATTTCCTGATAACTGTCGGGGCGGATCGGATGGGCCATCGGACCGGCGTCTTCGGCGAACTGCTTGCTGCGCAGGACCCGCACGTCGGCAATCCGCTTGACGGCTCGCGCGCTGCGCGCGGCCGCCTCATCGGGGCAGGCCGCGGCCATGACGTCGGCCGAGAACTCCTGGTCGCGAAAGACCGTCAGGCCCTCCTTGAGCGTGAGCTGGACCCAGTCGCGGCAGGTCACCCGGTTG
>CAIKZV010000019.1 GCA_903831925.1 uncultured Burkholderiales bacterium | reverse complement strand
TGCCGGTTGCCATGCCTCGGCGATCGGGAAACCATTTGATCAGCGTGCTGACCGGACTGATGTAGCCCAAGCCAAGCCCGATCCCACCGATGACACCCGAGCCGAGGACCATAAGCCAGAACTGATGCAGATAAACGCCAAGCGCCGACAGCAGCATGCCACCGCACCAGCACACCGCACTGACGACACCGGCTTTTCGAGGTCCCTCGCGCTCGAGCCATCCGCCCCAAACCGCCGCGGCACATCCGAGAAAAACAAAGAAAAGGGTGTACATCCAGCCGAGTGTCGCGATTTTCCAGTCGCAATGGGTGACGAAGAGTTCCTGGAAGAAGCCGACCTCGGGTCCGCACTTGACGGCCTCCTTGATGCCGATCGCCTTTGACAATGGCAACCAGAACACCGAAAAACCGTAGGCCATACCGATGCACAAATGGATCGCCAGCGCCGCCGGCGGAACCAGCCACCGATTGAAATGGCTGTTGGCAACGATTCGCTCTTTAGAGAGCAGTCCCGGCTTGGCACCTTCGGCGCGATTGACTTCAATCGAAGCACTCATAGGAATCCCTTTTTTTACCGAATGTCCTTACGGCTTGACCGCCGTCCCCTGTTGCGAATAGCGGCTGATCAGCATCGTCGTGATGAAAAGCCTGGGCCTGATCGAATCGACAAGAATGTATTCCGCATCGTCGCTATGGCCGCCCGCGCCCTGCAGACCGAAACTTTCGATGACAGCACCGGTACTGCGTGCCTGCGCATACGCCGCATCGGTTCCACCGCCGGTCGGCGTCTCAAGAATACCCAGCGGCCACTGAATTTCAGCAGCGATGGTCTGCGCCAGTCTGGCGACATCAAGCCCTTTCTGGTTGGGCACCAGGGGTGGTCTGCCCCGAACGAAGTCGAGCCTGATACTGGTGTCGGGCACCAGCGTTTTCGCAATACGCTCACGAAGCACCGCCTCGATCAGATCGAAATCGCTGGCCTGATTGGCGCGAATATCGGCGGTCGCTCTGGCTTCGGGCGGAATCATGTTTGCCACTGTTCCGGCCTGGGCCAGCGTCCAGTTGAACTTCACGCCAGGTCTGATGTCGGCCAGATCACGGGTCTGCAGAACCTGATGCGCCAATTCATAGAGTGCATTGCGGCCCCCTTCAGGATTGGCGCCCGAGTGCGAGGCACGCCCTTTGACCATCAGGTCGGCTCGCGCAATGCTTGAGGTGGCCAGCCGCACATAGTCGGACTTCGAGCCACTGCTCTCGAAGGAGATCACCAGATCATTGGACTCACCCAAGGCAATGATTGTTTCACGGGAGCCGGGCGAGCCGATTTCCTCATCAGCATTGATCATGACCGTGAGCTCGCCATACGAATCGACCTGTGCCGCCTTGAGCATCTCGAGCGTATGCAAAATCACGGCGATGCCAGCACGATCATCCTGAATACCGAGCCCATAGGCCTTGCCATCGCTCAATCGGAATGGCTGCTTTCGGCTGTCGCCTTTCTGATAAACCGTGTCCATATGGGCGATCAGGGCAATGCGCGCGCTGCCGCGACCGGTGAGCTTTGCGAGGATCATTGGCGCAGTCGCAACCGGGCTGGCACCTGGCACGATCTGATAAGCAATACCCAAGGCCTCCAGACGCGCGCAGATCGCCGCACGAATTTTCGCAAGACCCTCGAGGTCCTTGCTGCCCGACTCGATCGCCACCAGCGCCTCGTGCGTTCTCAACAAGGCAGGCGCCTGCTGAGCGGCCAGGGCTGCAATCTGAGCCGCCTGAGGATCGAGCGGCTCTTTGGCCAGAGACCATCGCGGAATCGCCGCACTTGCTAAAACCAGACACGCCGCGGCCAGCAAGGCGCGTCCGTAAAATTTGCGTGACATCAAAAGATCAAACCAGCCTTGGGTTCAATGATTGTCTTTCGGCACAAACGCCCCGCGTTTGCCGCGCAGAAAATCCAGGTCTGCACCTTCGTCAGC
>CAIKZV010000018.1 GCA_903831925.1 uncultured Burkholderiales bacterium | reverse complement strand
GCTCAAGGCGTGCGTGTCGCAATCTTCGACTTCAACGAGACGCTCGGTGAAGCGATCGCCGCCGAAATTGGCGGCGTCTTCTGCAAGGTCGATGTGACCAAGGAAGCCGAAGTAGATGCCGCGTTTGCAAAAGCTCGCGCAGCACTCGGTCAGGAGCGTGTCCTGGTCAATTGCGCAGGCACAGGCCTTGCGATCAAGACCGCCAGCAAAGACAAGCAGACCGGCGAGATCAAGCATTTCCCCACAGTTGACTTCGACCGGATCATCCAGATCAACCTGGTCGGCACTTTCCGATGCATCGCCAAATCGGCCGCCGGCATGATTGCGCTGCCGCCCCTTGAGCACGGTGAACGTGGTGCAATCGTCAATACCGCCTCGGTGGCGGCAGAAGACGGTCAGATCGGACAGGCTGCCTACAGTGCTTCCAAGGCAGCAGTGGTTGGCATGACGCTGCCGATTGCCCGCGACCTGATGGGCAATGGCATCCGGATCAATACCATCCTGCCGGGCATCTTTGATACACCGCTGCTGCAGCGCGCGCCCGACAACGTCAAACAGGCGCTCGCTGATTCAGTGCCTTTCCCCAAGCGACTGGGTATGCCCGACGAATATGCCGCGCGGGCCGAAATCATGATCACCCATGGCTATTTCAATGGCTAATCAGTTCGGCTCGACGGTGCCATCCGGATGGCACCGCGCTGAACCCTCAACACAGGCGCGCATGCGCCTGTCGTCGGAATCAAAAAGGGCGCTCAGGCGCCCTTTCTTGTTTGTCTATGGCGTTGCAACCTGCCTTAGCGGTCGGCAAATAAAGACCGCAAAGCCTCATCGGTGCGTTTGACGGTTTGCAGATTCGCCAGAACCGCGTTGCTGGCCACCATGAGGTTAACCATCGTGCGTGGCAAGTCCGCATCGGTCGGAGTGGTCATCAGCGTCAGACCACCCGATGCGGAATCAAGGCCGGCTGCACCTGGCGACAGGCCGGATGCGACTTGCGCAGGTCGTTGGGTCGAGGCGCGCGCAATCTCGAAAGCTGCCGCGTCCAGCTGACGCGAAGCCGCTGCCAGTCCACTGCGTCCGATGCTCATGTCCATCTGGGTGTCCTTGGTCGTTGCTCCTTGTTTTCGACCGGAGACCGGCTGACTTCAGGACTTATTTCACACCCTGATCAAATCAATGCCGCTGTTGGCGTGGGTCATACTCGGGCTTGTCCCAGCCGATTTCCCCTGACGTGTTGAAGAAAAGCATGATTGCCCTCCTGGCCTTGATCGTGGCGATGGCCGCCGCCTGGCTCTGGACCCCCGATCTCAAACGGGCCGATCTTGAAGCGCGCTACAGCCGAGGCCCGGCAGACTTCATCGAAGTTGCTGGCTTGCGGCTTCACATGCAGGACAAGGGCCCGCGCGATGCGCCAGTCGTGATCCTGCTGCACGGGTTTGGTGGCAGTCTGCAAACCTGGGACGACTGGACAAGGCGCTTCGAGCCGACGCTGCGTGTGATCAGTCTTGATCTTCCCGGAGCTGGCCTGACCGGTGCCGACCCGAGTGGCGATTACAGCGATGGCCGCGCCATGGTGGTACTGCTGGCGCTGATGGACACACTGCGCATCGATCGGGCCAGTCTGGTCGGCCATTCGATGGGTGGGCGGCTGGCCTGGCAATTTGCGGCAGCGCATCCGAGTCGCGTGGCGAAACTGGTGCTGGTCTCGCCCGATGGCTTTGCCAGTCCGGGCTTCGACTATGGCAAGGCCCCCGAGGTGGGCATCAGTCTTAGGGCCATGAAGTATGTGCTGCCCAAGCCACTGCTGAAAATAAGTCTGGCGCCGGCCTATGCCAACCCTGAGGTCATGACATCCGAACTGCTGACCCGCTATTACGAGATGATGCTCGCGCCCGATGTGCGCTCGGCCATGATTGCGCGCCTCGAGCAATCGGTCCTGCAAAATCCGGTGCCGATCCTGGCGCGCATCACTGCTCCGACATTGCTGGTGTGGGGTGATCGGGATGCCATGATTCCGATCGGCAATGCTGACGACTATCTCAAGGCGATATCCGGGGCTCGGCTTGCGACATTTCCGGGTGTTGGTCATCTGCCTCAAGAAGAGGCTGCACAGCCCTCAGGCCAGGCGATCCTGCAGTTCCTGCACTCCTGATCGATCAGCTGATCCGGCGGGGCCAGCGATTTTTCAGATCGAGCAGATGAACAGCACCCGAGGCCGACAATGCCAGCGCGATCCAGGGCCAGTCGGCCCCGGTCAGGGCGGCACGCAAGCCCAGCATCAGCAGCAGGCCACTTGCCAGCGCGATCACCAGTTGTGAGGTCTCGATGCCTCGGCCGGTCCGAGCGCGATAGACGATCAGACCGACAAGTTCGAGCAGGGTCAGTGCAATCGCCAAATCGACGATCAGACCGCTGGCGACGAAATCACGCATGACAGGACACCAGGCCTGAGGCTGGCGTCATCAGACGCGCGCAAACCCCAGCAGATGGGCCATGTCCTTGAAGAAGATCCGCACATGGGCCATCGGTTTCTTGCGCACCAGTTCCTTGTTCATATACGACTCGAAGGTCAGCTGCTGTACATCCTTGTCCTTGCAGATGCTCACAAAGCGCTCGCGACGCTTGTCGCTCGAATACCAGAAGCGCTGCATGATGCCCAGCACCAGAAATACCGTGCCGTGCGTTTTCATGAAGCGCTTGCGCGCCATGGCCAATGACTTGACGTTGCCGGTGACTAGCAGGCCTTCGATCGCGTCGGCGGCAAGCGATCCGCCATACATGGCGTAATAGATGCCTTCGCCGGAAGCTGGCGCCACAACGCCTGCCGCATCGCCGGCAAGCACCACGTCACGACCGTTATCCCATTTCTTGAGGGGTTTCATCGGCAGCGGAGCGCCTTCGCGACGCAGAGTCTTGGCATTGGTCAAGCCAGTGGCTGCGCGAAGGTCACCGACCGCGCCGCGCAGCGAGAAACCCTTGTCGGCGCTGCCGGTGCCAATCGAGAGCGTATCGCCGTGCGGAAAGACCCAGCCGTAGAAGTCGGGCGACAGGCGGCCCTGGTACCAGACATCGCATCGAGTGCCGTCGTAGTCGGCCGGTTTGACCTCGGGCGCTGCCACGATCTCATGGTAGGCAAACACATAGTGGACATCCTTGGCGCCGGGAATTGCCTGACGCGCCACGCCCGACTTGGCGCCATCGGCGCCGATAATCGTGCGCGCACGAATGCTGTCGGGCGTACCTTCGCCACGCCGCTGATCGTCGCGGGCCTTGAAATGGATGGTGTTGATGCCCTCGGCATCGCGCTCGATCTTCTCGAAGGTGCCGGTGCGGCGCACCGCGCCGGCAGCGGCAGCGCGCTCACGCAGCCATTCGTCGAACTGGTCGCGATCGACCATGCCGACGAAACCGCCCTCGATCGGGATATCAACGTTGGCGGTCTTGGGCGAGACCATCCGGGCTGATGTCGCCCGGGCGACCAGCAGCGAATCCGGGATCGCGTAGTCCTTGATCAGGCGCGGCGGAATCGCGCCACCGCAGGGCTTGATGCGCCCTGCTCGATCGAGCAGAAGCACCGAGCGGCCTTTTTGCGCCAGCTCGTGTGCGGCGGTTGCCCCTGCGGGTCCGCCGCCAATCACGACGACATCGAAGATTTCGCGCTGATCCATGATTTATCCCTGTTCCATTCCGGCGACCCGATAGTCGCCAACCCGACCTGCGGGCAAGTTGTCAGACACCTGTTGATCAATTCCGAATTCACCGGTCTGCGATTGACCGATCTGCGACGCAAGGCGCGCCGATACAATAAAGAGCACGGCTTCGATGCCAAAGACCAGCGCATACGCCGCACCGGTCGAGCTGATAACCAGACGCGCGAGGTCGCTTGCCGCCGCGCCGGCCAGACCACCGACGCCGAAGGCTATCGCCTGGGCTGCGCCCCACAATCCCATGCGCACCCCTTCGCGTGAACGTCGGCCTTCGCCGGCCAGGCGCATCATCGACGCGATGGCGGCAATCGCAAACGCGCCATTGGCGGCACCGAGGGCAAAGACATTGGCTTTGAGCGGCCAGTCGCCACCGAGCACGCCTGCGGCCACCAGCCCTGCCAGGGCGATTGCCGAAGCGATGCAGCCGCCGATCGTCCAGCTGCGCAAGGAGCCGAACTGTCGACCGGCAAACTCGCTGCCGGCCAGTGCTGCGAGCACCATGCCGGCAAAGGCGCCACCGTGCTGAATGCCCGAGAGCTGCGTCGAGGCGCCCGGCGAAAACCCAAAGACAGCGCCGGCAAAGGGCTCAAGGATCAGGTCCTGAGCGCTGTAGGCAAGCATCGAGACGAAGACGAAAATCGTGAACTGGCGAGCCGCCGGTTCGGACCACACTTCACGCAGCGCCTGGACGAAGCCTGGTTTGACCTCGCTGCCCACGCCGTGTTCGGCGGTGCCCGATGCACTGATCGGTGCACCTTCAAGCCGGTAGAGGGCCAGCAGCGTCACCGTGATGGCCATCGCAGCGACGGTTGTGGTGACAGCAATCAGGCGCTCGGGAGAATAGGGATCGAGCAGTTTGCCGGCGACGCCGGCAGTGATCGCAAATCCCATGATCATCATCAGCCAGACGATGGTTGCGGCAGCCGCACGACGCGGTGCCTCGACCCGCTTGGCCAACAGAACCAGCAGATTGGTGCCGCAGGCGCTGACACCGATGCCGATCACCGCAAAGGACAGCACCGCCGCCGCGATACCCGCGGGTGTATTGCTGGCCATCAGGGCGGTTGCCCCCGACGCGCCGACACCGCCGGCGGCCAGCACCGCCATGCCGCCGACGATCCATGGGGTACTGCGTCCGCCGACATCCGAGCCGAAACCCATCCGCGGCCGCAGGCCCTGCATGGCGTAATGCACGCCGACCAGCAGACCCGGCAACAGTGCCGGCAGCGCCAGTTCGACCACCATCACGCGATTCAGGGTGGAGGTGGTGAGCACGACAATGGCGCCCAGCGCCATCTGCACCAGGCCCAGTCGGGCGATGCTCAGCCATCCGAAATGGATCTTGGCCATTGCGTCAGCCTCCATTCAGCGATCGAAGTGCGAGGGCACTGACCATCATGCCGGCTACGAAAAGCGGCACACCGAATCCGCTGTAGTAGAGCGCGCGCTTGCTTGGTTCGGCGACGAACCAGTTCATCATCACGCCCTGCACGACCAGCAGACCCGCGATCACCGCGGCATGGCCCGGGCAACCCCAGTGGCTGAGCAGCCCGATCACCACGAGTTGCGGCAGCGCCATGGTCCAGCTGGCCGATATGGCAGCCGGCAGGATGCCCAACTGCACCGGCAGCGATCGCACGCCCATCTGGCGATCGCCTTCGACCGCCTTGAAGTCATTGAGCGTCATGATGCCGTGAGCGCCCAGACTGTAGAGGCCGGCCAGCGCCAGCGATCGGGCATCGGGAATCACGCCGCCGGCCATGACCGCAGCACCGGTCACCCAGGCCAGCCCTTCATAGCACAAGCCGCAGGCCGCATTGCCATACCAGCCGTTGAGCTTCAGGCGCACCGGGGGGGCGCTGTAGGCCCAGGCCAGGATCAGGCCGACCACGGTTGCGCCAAAGCCCCAGGGTCCGAGCAGCAACGCCACCAGCATCGACAGCACCGTCCAGCCGCAGGCGATGTACAGTCCCCATGTGCCGGGCATGCGGCCCGACGGAATCGGCCGATCGGGTTCATTGATGGCATCGACATGCCGGTCATACCAGTCGTTGACGGCCTGGCTGGTGGCGCAGACCAGCGGGCCGGCCAGCAGAACCCCCACGATGATCAGCGGCCAGCGGCCTGTCGGTGATACGCCAGAAGCCACGACACCGCATGAAAAGGCCCACATCGGCGGAAACCAGGTGATCGGTTTCAGCAGTTCGGTGACGGTCGAAAAGGTGGGTCGGGACAGAACGGCAGCCATCGGGGCAGTCTGCATCTGACAGGCAAAAGCGTCAACTATGATTTACACTGGATCGACTTTTCCGGAGCGCGTGCAATGAGGCCAGTCAAGCCCTACCTCTCTTTTGATGAAGTGCACGCCGGCGCAGAACCGGTGCGCAAAGGGGCATCCGGAGAAGCCGACAAGCCGCACGCCGTCGTCATCGGCAGCGGTTTCGGCGGGCTGGCATCGGCGATCAGACTGGCAGCAAGCGGCTGGCGGGTGACGGTTCTGGAAAAACTCGACGCACCCGGCGGACGCGCCTATGTCTACAAGCGCGACGGATTCACGTTTGACGCCGGCCCCACGATCGTCACGGCGCCCTTTCTGTTTGATGAGCTCTGGACCCTGTGCGGGCGTCGCCGCGAGGACGATGTCACCCTCAAAGCAATGGATCCCTTCTACCGGATCCGCTTCGACGACGGCACCTGGTTCGATTACACCGGCGATCCGGTGCGCATGCGCGACGAGGTTGCCCGCTTTTCGCAGGACGATGTCGCGGGCTACGAAAACTTCATGGTCGATGCCGAGAAGTGTTATCGACTAGGTTTCGAGGGCATGGCCGAAACCGCGTTCGACTCCTTTGGTGATCTGCTCGAAGCAATACCGTCGTTTACCCGCATGCGCGCCTGGAGCAGCATCTACACACTGGCCGCGTCGCACTTCAAAAACCCCAAGCTGCGGATCGTCTTCAGCTTTCATCCGCTGCTGATCGGTGGCAATCCTTTCTCTGTCACCTGCGCCTATGCGCTGATCGCCTCGCTCGAAAAGCGTCATGGCGTGCATTGGGCGATGGGCGGCACCGGCGCGCTGGTCAGGGGTCTGGTCGGTCTCATCACCGAGCAGGGCTCGACTATCCGCTACAACGCTGAAGTGACGCGAATCACGGTGGCCAACAGTCGGGCGAGCGGTGTCGAACTGGCCGGTGGCGAAGCCATCGCGGCCGACATCGTGGTCTCCAATGGCGACACCGCCTGGACTTACCGCAATCTGGTCGAGCCGCAGTATCGGCGTCACTGGACCGATGCCAGGCTTGAACGCAGCCGTTACTCGATGAGCCTCTTCGTTTGGTATTTCGGCACGCGCAAGCAGTATCACGATGTGCCGCATCACATGATGGTGCTCGGGCCGCGCTATAAGGAGCTGCTCGACGACATCTTCAAGCGAAAGCACCTGGCCGACGACTTCAGCCTCTATCTTCATCGACCGACCGCCTCCGACCCGTCGATGGCGCCTGCGGGCTGCGACTCGTTCTATGTGCTGTCGCCGGTGCCGCATCTCGAAAGCGGCACCGATTGGGCCACGCATGCCGAGCCTTATCGCGAGGCGATCGCCGAGTCGCTCGAAAAGACCGTGCTGCCGGGCCTGCGCGACGAGATCGTCACGTCTTTCTATCTGACCCCGCAGGACTTCCAGGATCGTCTGCTCTCGTACAAAGGCGCTGCCTTCGGGATGGAGCCTTTGCTGCTGCAAAGCGCCTGGTTCAGGCCGCACAACCGCAGCGAGGATCTCGAGGGCCTGTATGTCGTCGGTGCCGGTACGCATCCCGGCGCCGGCATGCCGGGAGTGCTGGCATCGGCCAAGGCGCTGATGTCGGTGCTGCCCGAGGCGGCAAGCGTGGTGCTCGCGCGCCGCTGATCAACGGCGAGTTGTCGGGCCAGCGCGTCTGCACCCGGGGCATTCAATCAGCCGAGGGCGCGCCGCCTGCAATCGTGATCTTCGATCGACGCCCGGTCGAACTCAGATCGGCCATCAGCGACGCCGCCGCCAGGCGTCCCGACATCGCGGCCATCGGCACGCCCGGCCCGGGATGGGCGCTGCCCCCTGCAAGCCAGAGTCCGGGTATCGCGCTGCCGGATGCCGGGCGCGCAAAGGCCGACATCCAGCCGTGCGAGGCGCGCCCATAGAGCGCACCGCCAGTCGCTGGGAACAGCCGCTCGAAATCATGGGGGGTGGTGGTGACGCAATGGCCCTCGTGCTGATCAATCTCCAGACCGCAGCGCTTCATCAGACCGAAGGCCTGTTGCCGACATGATTCGATTTCAGCCGCATCGAAGGGCTCCGAATCACCGCGGGCCGGTGCATTGACCAGGCACAGCAGCCGCTCGGGTCGGTCAAGCTCGGTCGCATCATCGCGATCCTGCGCACACACATAGATCGTCGGCTTGGCGGGCAGATGGCCGCGTCGAAAGATGTCGCCGAATTCGCTTGCATAGTCGTCATCGAAAAAGACATTGTGGCGCGTGAGCGCAAAGCCCCGGGTGCGCGCCCTCATCGACCAGGTCAATGCCGACAGCGACCGTGCAGCCTTTGGCACCACCGGTGTGGCGCGAGTGGCGGCCTCGCCGAGCCGTCCTGCGGCCAGTGCGCCGACATCGCCATTGAAGACCACCGAATCGGCATCGATCCGCTCGCCACCGGTCAGCATCACCCCCTTGGCGCGACCCGCTTCGATGACGATCCGCTCGCAATGCGCGCCGCAACGGATGGTGGCCCCGAGTTGCCCGGCCAGCCGGGCGAGCGCGCGGGCCAGCTCGATCATGCCGCCTTCAAGCGCCCAGACACCCTGCATTTCGACCTGCGCCACCAGCATCAGCGTGGCCGGCGCCTCGAAAGGCGAGGATCCGCAGTAGGTGGCATAGCGCCCGAAGAGCTGTTGCAGACGAGGATCGTGAAAGTGCCTGGCCAGCGCACGCCACAGGTCGCGAAACGGTCCGAGTCGGGTCAGAGTGGCGATACCGCCAAGACCAAGGTCGCCCGACAGGCCCATCACGTGTGGCCGTGTCGATCGGATGTAGGGTCCTTCTAGCGCCTGGTAGACACGACGCGCCTCATCGCAGAATTGGGTAAAACGTCGTGCTTCATCGGGCCCGCTGAATACACCGATTGCCTCGTGCGACTGCCGGGCATCGGCAAACAGGTCGAGCCGACCGCCGCTGCCCCAGGCATGGCGGGCCAGCACCGACAGCGGTGCCAGGCGAACCGCCTCATCAAAGGCCACACCCGCATCCGCAAAAAGCGCATCGAACACCCAGCGCATCGTGAAGACTGTCGGGCCACTGTCGATCGGCGCACCATCGACCATCACCTGGCGCAGTTTGCCTCCCGGCACCGCTGCCCGCTCGAGCACCGTGACCTTCAGGCCCTGACGGGCAAGATCGATGGCGCTGACCAGACCGGCGATACCGGCGCCCACCACCACCACATGGTGATCAGCCAATCGTCAATCCTTTCCATTGGCCGCAAATCTCATACGGCGCGAAACGCACGAACATCGATTCCGAGAAGAACCCACCCCGCGCTGCCGCCACGATTGCGTCCTGATGAGCACCGCTTCGGGCATAGCGATCCATGGCGGCGACATCGTCCCAGACGGTGAAGGTGGCCTGACGCAGCAGGGGCGCTTCACCCACGCCGATGGCAAGCCGGCAGCCGGTGGCCCGCTCGAGTGATCGCTCGGCCGGTGGCTGCATGCGCCAGAAGGCGGCCGCGCGCGAAGGCTTGATTGATGCTCGAGTCAGTGAGACGACCGGCCCTGCTACCGGGGTGGCGGCGGTGACCGCCAGACGCGACCCCGCCCAGCTGCCGCGGCATGAGTAGACCTGCATCTTCACGCAGAAGGATTCGCGCGATCGCTCTTGCCAGCGCCGCATCAGCCCGTCGTCTGCAGTGAAGGCTTCGGCGCTGGCCGCGTCCTGAAAGACGCAGAAAAGGCCGAGGATCGAGGCGCTCGGCTTCAGGCCGAAGCCGCCTTCGACGCCGCTGCCCAGCACCTTGGCGAAGCGAAGTCCGGCCGCGCCACGCAGGCCGGATCGGCCCTGCACAAGTCGGGACCAGCCCCACAGGCGTGAAGCCGAAGCAATATCGAAGGCCGCCATGACGACGACTTCGCCGGCGACGACTTTATTGGCGCCGGCTGCGTCGGAACTCATTGCGCCAGCGCTCAGGAGTCAGTCAGTGCGCGTTTTCGGCGGGATGCTCGCCAAGCCCGTAGCGGCGCAGCTTCACATAGAGGCTCTGGCGCGACAGGCCCAGCATTTCGGCGGCTGCCGCACGATTGTCCCGAGTCAGCTGCAGCGCCGCCTCGATGCACATCTGTTCGATCAGGTCGGTCGTCTGGCCGACGATGTCCTTGAGCGGCACACGACCGACGAGCTCGGCCAGTTGCGCCACGGCGCGAGACAGGCCGGGATTGTCGCTGCCCCTTGATTCGGTCTGCAGGCGCCGACCGACGTCGCGGATGGTGAATCCCAGGCAGGACTGCTTTCCATTGGGGACCGATGTCGCCGAAATCTCGACCGAGGTCTCTGTGCCGAATCGGCCGCGGATGACTGTCGGAAACAATCTGACCGCGTCGTTCTGGCGCAGGTTGGCCATCAGCACACCCAGATCAACGCCTGATCTGCCAAGCCAGCGGTCGAGCGACTCGCCCACGACCTGCTCGCTGGTATCAAATTGGGCCATCTCCGCGAAGCTGTGATTGGCATACAGCACTTTCCCGCTGGTGTCGGTGACCACGAGACCATCCGGGGCGCGTTCGATGGCCGCAAGGAGCGACTGACGCGGCACGTCGTTGGTCATTGCCGACGCACTGGAAGGCAGCGACAGGTTGATCAGCAACAGGGTGTCGTTGTCGACCCGAAATGCCGAGACCGACAGTTCGACACTTCGCTGATTGGCGGTCTTGACGCGGATCTGGGCGCTTTGGGTCTGTCGAGCACCTTTGAGAGCGTCGAGGGTCGACAGCAACGCTTGACTGGCTGAAGGATCGAAGCAGTCATTGATCGGCCTTCCGAGCATGCGCTTCGCTGGCTCTGCGAATAGTTGCCCGCTGGCAGGATTGGCTTCGATGACCTTCAATGTGCCGGCATCGACAATCAGGACCGGCTCGGAGATGGACTCGAAGAGCATGCGATAGCGTGCCTCGGTCTGCCGCAGCCTGACATAGTCGCGCTGCATCGACTGCTGCGCGGCCACCAACTTTTGCTGGACTGCGGCAAACTGTCGAAGATCACGACCAATGGCGACCACCTGCCCCTTCGGGCCTGCCTGGATGGTCGAATACAGGACCGGTATCGAGCTGCCTTCGCTGGACGGGTGATTGATATGCCGCCAGTGCGGCTCAACACCGGCTCCCACGTCCTTCAGCAGGGCTTCGACCTTGGGACGACTCTCGGAGGTCACCGTCTCGGCCCAGGGCCGTCCGATCCAGTCGGTCAGCGCAATGCCGCCAAATTCCTGGTTTCCGGTCGAGACATCGCGAATGACACCGCGCGAATCAACCAGCAACGCAACATCGGCTGCCGCTGCAATCAGGGAAGCCGTTTCTGCCGGGCCGAACCCGGCAAAGCTGTGTTTGAGCGGGGCGGCGCGGTTCACGTGCTGCGAGAAACGACGGGTTGATCCAGGCCGACCTTCGCCTGAGGTGCTGTGACTGTCATAACTTCTTCTGAGATGCGGATGCAAAGGATTCGGCCTTTTCGACCGCCTGACGCGCATCGCAAGCTGTGAAATCGGCGCCAACGGCCCCAACCAGCGAGGCATTGTTAAGGAACACCGGACCACCGACCATCACGCCGACCGAGGGGTTCCTGGAAGCAGTCCGCAACTCGGAAATAAACATTTCGAGCGCTTCGAGCTGATCATCGACGCTGGCAGACAGACCGATCACATCAAACCAACCGTGACGGGCCAGCGCGGTCAATTCCTGAGCAGTGGCGCATGGCTCGGAATAGACATCCCAACCTGCACGACGGAAAAACTCGCTCACCATCGTCAGGCCGAGTGTGTGTTGAGAACCCGGTGCCGCGACCAGCATTGCACGAAGCGGTGTGGTTCTGGTCGAATCGAACGGTCGCGCAGGCACTGCGCTGCCCAACTCGTAAACCATCTTCTGAATTCGCCACAGGCCCAGCGTGACCTGTGTGAAATCACAAAGATCATCGGTCCATAATTCTCCAAGGCGTCGAGCCGTTGGCGCAAACAGATCAAGAAAGATGCTTTCCATCGCGATCGGACGTTTCCGAAGCGTGGCGATGAAATCGTCGCAGGTTGATTCGTCATCCTGCAGCAGCAGTGAGGCAAAGGTTTCAATGTCGGCCAGACCAGGTGTTGACCCAAGGTCACCATTTGAGACGTCTGGCGAGATCGCCGTCAGACGCTGTGCAAGCATCAGTCGGGGGATGACCTCGGTTTCGATGGTACGTTGCAGCCACTGCTGATAGCGCGCTGGCGCAGACCTTCTGTCCGACGAATAAGCTGCCGACTCGCCATGCGAACCGGAGCCGTGACTTGCATCGGACGGCGAGCCGTTGTCGGATGAGCGCTCCATGTACCGTCTCCCTGACTGGGTATCGTCCGCTAGCGTCGATTCTGCAGGCCGATTAAAGCCTATCTGACGCAGATGACGCTGATCTGTTTTGGGTAACGCAAAGTCCTGGTCGTTTTGGCCAAGGGACTGAATGCGGCGCTGCTGCAAGTGTTACCCCAGTGTCAGGGCCACCCAGCCGGGTGTCAAGCAGACCAGCCGTCAAGTGGGCCGGCTGTTGACGACGTCAGCAGCGTGGTGTTTTCGATGCCTGAATCCTAGTGTCAGTTGAAGATTACGTCAAGACAGGTTGACAGTCGCTGGTGACGCGGCTAGATTGGGCTCATGGGGACAAATGACTTCACCGCTGAGCAAGCCGCTCACAAGCGGCCGCAAACCGGCCGGCCGCCGCTTTATACGGCGGAAGAACGCAAGCGTCGCGACGAGACGAAGTGGACCCTTGTGCAGGGTTTGCTGGCCCCTTTCCAGTTCCTGGTGTTCATCGTCAGTGTGGTTCTGGTGTGCCGCTATCTGCTGACCGGACAGGGCGAAACCGCCGCAACGATCTCGATCGTCATCAAGACCATCACGCTCTACACCATCATGGTCACCGGCTGCATCTGGGAAAAGGTGGTCTTCGGCAAATACCTGTTTGCGCCCGCGTTTTTTTGGGAAGACGTGGTGAGCATGGGCGTCATCGCCCTGCATACCTACTACCTCTATGCCCTGCTGACCGGCGCGATCGATACCCGCCAGCAGATGTACGTCGCGCTGGCCGCTTACCTCATCTATGTCGTCAACGCGATTCAGTTCGTGCTCAAGCTGCGCGCTGCTCGGTT
>CAIKZV010000017.1 GCA_903831925.1 uncultured Burkholderiales bacterium | reverse complement strand
GCCTTGGTGGCGATCAGCAGACAGGCGATGTCTTCGCACTCGGCGGCGATCAGGACTCTGAGCAGGAGCTCTTCCGAAAAGAGCGGCTCGCCGCTGATGACGACCGCGACCTGATCGAGGTTGGCCGCAATGATCTTTTCGCGCCGGCTGTCGCTGCGCCGCAGCCGGTTCGTGCGCGGCACAACCGCGTCGATCACTGCCTGTCCGGCGCCAAGTTCGGTCCAGACGACCCGGTCGCCGGCGACGACGTCGGCATTGCGCCCGCGGGTGACCGCGCTGCGCTCCTCGCCGTTATCGGCCCGCAGCCAGAACTGCCGCCCATAGGCGGCGATCACGCTGGCCTGCGGCGTTTTGACGGTCATCGGCTGGCTGCCTGCAGGGTCGTGCCGGGCAGGCGCAGCCGACTCATCGCTGCGCGCGCTCGTAGTACAGCGCGTCGGTGCGGGCTGCGCAGATGAAATCGTTGAGCGTGACGCCGCCCGCCGAATGCGTTCGCCAGATCACGGTGCAGCGATCGTAGCCAACCGCAAGATCGGGGCTGTGGTCCTGGCCGTCGGCCATCCAGGCGAGCGCATTGACGAAACCGATGGTCTGCCACCAGCCGTCGAAGCGGAATCGGGCCTCGATGGCTCCGTCGGTATGTCGCCATGCCGGCAGCATCGCAAGCTGTGCCGCGATCGCTTCGGTGCCGAGCGCATCGCGCTTGCCGAGCGGCCGGCACTGGCCGGTCTGCAACTGCTCAAGGGGGGCGGGCGTCGTCATGTCGCCGTGCCGGGCAGCTCGCCGCCGACCAGGGCGCCGTGGCCTGCGCTCGCGGCGGCGAGCGCGGCGAGATGCTTCAGGCGCAGCGATGCCGGTGGATGCGAATCGTAGAACGCCGAGTGGATCGGATCGGGCGTGAGCGTCGAGGCATTGTCTTCATAGAGTTTGACCAGCGCCTGGCTCAGATGCTCGGCATTGGACTGGCGCGCCGCAAAGGCGTCGGCCTGAAACTCGTGGCGGCGCGACATCCAGCTGCCCAGCGGCTGAAGAATGAAGGTGAAGGCCGGCAGCACCAGAAAGAACAGCAGCAGGGCATAGCCGCCAAGCCGGTCGCCGGCCAGCGGCGTGGCACCCAGCCCCTGATAGAACCAGGGCTGACGCGACAGCCAGCCGAGCAGCCACAGTCCGGCCAGGCTGAGCGCAAAGCTCATCACGATCCGTTTGATGATGTGGCGGTGCGCAAAATGGCCGAGTTCGTGGGCCAGCACCGCTTCGATCTCGTCGGCTGACAGCCGTGCCAGCAGGGTGTCGAAAAAGACGATCCGCTTGCTGCGCCCGAAGCCGGTGAAATAGGCATTGCCATGGGCCGAGCGCTTGCTGCCGTCCATCACGAACAGACCCTTCGAGGCAAAGCCGCAACGGGTGAGCAGTTGCTCGACCCGATCGCGAACCGATCCTGGCTCCAGCGGCACAAACCGATTGAAGAGCGGCGCGATCACGGTCGGATAGATCACCAGCACCGCAAGATTGAAGGCCATCCAGACCGCCCAGGTCCAGAGCCACCACAGTTCGCCCGCGCGCTCCATCAGCCAGAGCACCGCCATCAGCAGAGGAAGGCCCAGGACGATGGCAATCAGCGTGCCGCGGGCGAGATCGGTGAGAAACAGCGCCGGCGTCATGCGGTTGAAGCCGAACTGTTTTTCAAGACCGAACTGCCGGTACCAGGACAGCGGGATGTCGATCGCGCCTGCAATCAGGGCGACCGCGCCGATCAGCAGCACCTGTCGCCAGAACGGGCTGTCGGGCATCGCAGTGCGCAGCAGGTCGGCCACCAGGCTGATGCCGCCGAAGACGGTAAAGCCCAGCAGCACCACGGCCCCCAGCACCGCCTCGATCATGGACAGGCGAACCCGGGCCACGGTGTAGTCGGCGGCCCGCTGATGGGCCGACAGCGAGATTCGCTCGGCGAACTCGGCCGGCACGTCGTTGCGATGGCGCGCCACATGGCGGATCTGGCGGCTGGCAAGCCACAGGCGGGTGGCCATCGACAGCAGCAGCGAGGCCAGGAAGATCACGGTCAGGGTGAGGGCAGGGGATAGGGTCACGCGTGGGGCGAGGCGGTTTGGGCCTCGTGAGACAATCAGGGCGGAGAAAAATTATGTCACAGCCCTTGCCCGCGACCCCGAATGAATCCCACCTGATCTGGGTCGACATGGAAATGACCGGGCTCAAGCCCGAAGTCGACCGCATCATCGAGGTGGCGGTCGTGGTCACCGACAGCGCGCTCAACCTGCTCGCGACCGGGCCGGTGCTGGCGATTCATCAGCCCGAGTCGGTCATGCTCGCCATGGATGCCTGGAATACCGCGACCCACGGCCGCTCGGGTCTGGTGGCGCGCGTGCGTGAATCCACCGTGACCGAGGCGCAGGCCCAGACGCTGCTCCTCGAGTTCCTTCGCCCGTGGGTGCCCGCCGGCAAGTCGCCGATGTGCGGCAACTCGATCGGCCAGGACCGCCGCTTCATGGCCCGGACCATGCCGGAGCTCGAATCCTTCTTCCACTATCGCAACCTCGACGTCTCGACGATCAAGGAATTGTGCAAACGCTGGCGGCCCGAGGTGGCGCGCTCATTTGCCAAGCGCAGCGCCCACACTGCGCTGGCCGATATCGAAGAGTCGATCGACGAATTGCGCCATTACCGCGAGCATTTCTTCCGGATGAGCGCCTAGCCCGTCGTGCTGTCGATCTGGCGTCGGGCGACGCGCTCGAACAGCACCATCAGCGACAGACCGGCGAGTGCGACCGCGGCGACCGCCGCGATCCAGAAGCCCGCAACGCCCATGCCCAGGCCGAATGCCAGTCCCCATCCGGCGCCCAGACCGACCCCCCAGAGCGACACCGCGAAAATCACCATCGGCGCGACGGTGACCTTCCAGGCGCGCAGCGCAAAGGCAACGGTGCATTGCATGGCATCGAAGACGTGATAGGCCGATACCAGCGCCAGTAAAGAGACCGCCACGCCGGCCACTTCCGGGTTGCTGGTGTAGGCGTGGGCGAGCGGCTGGCGCAGCGCGAAGACCGCGATCGCGGTCAATATCGCAAGTCCCACCACCAGCTGGATGCCATGCCAGCCGATACGCCGCGCCGCAGCCGGGTCGGCGGCACCGAGCTGCTGGGCCGAGAGCACACCGGCTGCGCCCGACAGCGCAAGCGGCAGCAT
>CAIKZV010000016.1 GCA_903831925.1 uncultured Burkholderiales bacterium | reverse complement strand
GCGCAAGGGCTCGAGCAGCTTCAGACCGAGCGTCTCGGGCAGGCCACCGACATTGTGGTGGCTCTTGATGGTGGTGGCCTTCTTGGTCTTGGCACCGCCCGATTCGATGACATCCGGGTAGATCGTGCCTTGCGCCAGCCACTTC
The DNA here is from genome assembly GCA_903831925.1 of uncultured Burkholderiales bacterium. GTDB lineage: Bacteria > Pseudomonadota > Gammaproteobacteria > Burkholderiales > Burkholderiaceae_E > UBA4615. Next base: position 5,925 of record CAIKZV010000016.1, on the reverse strand, counting down.
GCGTTAGGCAGCTTGCCGGCCTCGCGCTGAAAGACCTCGACGAACTCACGGCCGATGATCTTGCGCTTGGCCTCGGGATCGATCACGCCCTTGAGCGCACCGAGAAACTCGCCGCTCGCATCGACATGAACGACCTTGGCCTTGAGCCGGCCCACGAACATCTCCATGACCATCTGCGCTTCGTTCAGTCGCAGCAGACCATGGTCGACAAAGACGCAGGTGAGCTGATCGCCGATGGCGCGATGAATGAGCGCCGCCGCCACACTCGAATCGACCCCACCCGACAGACCGAGGATGACCTGCTCATCGCCGACCTGCTTGCGGATGAGCGCCACCGCCTCGTCGATATGGTCACGCATGACCCAGTCGGGCCGCGCCCCTGCAATCTTGAGCACGAATCGCTCAAGCAGCGCCCTGCCCTGGACGGTATGCGTCACCTCAGGGTGAAACTGCACCGCGTAGTAGCCGCGCGATTCATCGGCCATGCCGGCAATCGGACAGCTCGGCGTGCTCGCCATGAGCTTGAAGCCGGGCGGCAAGGCGGTGACCTTGTCACCGTGGCTCATCCAGACCTTGAGCATGCCGTGGCCTTCGGCGGTCTCGAAATCCTGGATGCCATCGAGCAAACGGGTGTGACCGTGCGCTCGAACCTCGGCATAACCGAACTCGCGATGCGTGCTCGCCTCGACCAGCCCGCCCTGCTGAACTGCCATGGTGAACATGCCATAACAGATGCCCAGCACCGGTACACCAAGGTCCCAGACCGCCTGCGGCGCGCGCAGATCCTGGTCCTCATAGGTGCTGGCATGGCTGCCCGACAGAATGACGCCCTTGGGCGCGAATTCGCGAACAAAGGCATCGCTCACGTCATTGGGATGAATCTCGCAGTAGACATTGGCCTCGCGCACGCGGCGCGCAATCAGCTGGGTGACTTGCGAGCCGAAGTCAAGGATCAGGATCCGGTCGTGCATGGTGTGAAATCGACCTCAGTCCTGGAGGTAATACTCAATTGTCGAGACAACCCGCACCTTCTTGATATGCGGCGTACTGGCATCGCGGTCTTCGATGGAAAACTGACCTTGCGCGGCGCGCTTGACCTTGCCCAGGGCGCTTGCGGTATCGGTCGCGAACTTGCCGGCCGACTCGCGGGCGTTCTTGACCGCCTGCTCGATCATCACCGGCTTGATCGAATTCAGGCCGTCGAACACGAACTGCACACCAGGCCCCTCCCCTGACACCACAACACCCTGCTTGCCCAGATCGCCGAGCTTGCCGATCGCCACCCTCACTTCATCGACCTTGGGGGTATAGACGGTAACCACCGCCTTGCCCAGATAGCGGAACTTGCCGTTTTGCTCGCCATATTCACGAGCCTGACGATCGACGATCGTGGGTGGCCCGAAGGTGATCTCGGAGGGCTCAAACTCGCGCTCTTTCAGGAAAGCCTCAATCGCGGCCTTATGCGCTTCGAAACGCGCATAAAGCGCAGGCAGGTCGTTGTCGGTATCGGTGTAGCTGATCGGCCAGATCGCAAGATTGGCGGGTACTTCGCGTTCGGCCAACCCCTTGACCTCGACCGTTCTTTCCTGCGCGCGGTATTTCAGAAACCCGGCAGACAGGGACATCCCCAGGCCGATCAGACCAAGCGCCAGAAGCACGCCAACAATGGCGGCGGCAATCGGTCCAATGATTCGTTCGTTCATGTCAGTCGGCCTGATAGTTGGGCGCTTCCTTGGTGATCTGCACATCATGGACATGCGACTCCCGCATGCCGGCAGACGTGATCTCGACGAAGCTTGGACGGGTGCGCATCTCATCGACCGTGCGGCAGCCGCAATAGCCCATGCTCGCGCGCACACCGCCACACAGCTGATAGAGGATCGACAGCACCGAGCCCTTGTAAGGCACCCGGCCCTCGATGCCTTCGGGCACCAGCTTGTCGACATTGGCGGTGGAGTCCTGGAAATAGCGATCGGCCGCACCATCGGCCATCGCACCCAGTGAACCCATGCCGCGATAGCTCTTGTAGGAGCGGCCCTGGTAGAGGATGACCTCGCCCGGTGCCTCTTCAGTACCTGCGAGCATCGAGCCCATCATCACGCTGTAGGCGCCCGCTGCAAGCGCTTTGGCCACGTCGCCCGAATAGCGCACGCCACCGTCTGCTATCAGCGGAATGCCGCTGCCGGCGAGCGCGTCGGCCACATCGCTGATGGCGCTGATCTGCGGCACACCGACACCCGCAACAATGCGAGTGGTGCAGATCGACCCCGGACCGATGCCCACCTTGACGCCGTCGGCACCGGCTTCGGCAAGCGCTCTGGCCGCCTCGGCGGTGGCGATATTGCCGCCGATGACTTCCACCTGCGAATAGTTGCGCTTGATCCAGCGAACCCGGTCGAGCACGCCCGCCGAATGCCCCTGCGCGGTATCGACCACGATGACATCGACCCCGGCCTTGACCAGCAGGTCGATCCGCTCGTCCGAATCGGGACCGACACCGACCGCCGCTCCGACCCGCAGCTTGCCGAACTCATCCTTGCTTGCATTGGGATGCTCGGTGGACTTGAGAATGTCCTTGACCGTGATCAGGCCGCGCAGCGTAAAAGCGGCATCAATCACCAGTACACGTTCAAGGCGATGCTGATGCATCAGCTCTTTGGCCTCATCGAGCGGCGCGCCTTCGCTCACGGTCACGAGTCGCTCGCGCGGCGTCATGATCGAGGACACCGGCTCATCAAGCCGGGTTTCGAAACGAAGGTCGCGATTGGTCACGATGCCGACCACCTGCCGCCCCACGACCACCGGCAAGCCGGAGATGCGGTGCTGGCGGGTGATGTCGATGACATCGCGAACCGTCATGTCGGGCGTGACCGTGATCGGATCGCGCACGATGCCCGCCTCGAAACGCTTGACGCGAGCCACTTCCCGAGCCTGCTCGGCGGGAGAGAAATTCTTGTGAACGACGCCGATTCCGCCTTCCTGGGCAATGGCGATGGCAAGTCTCGCCTCGGTGACGGTATCCATGGCAGCGGACACCAGCGGGATGTTCAGCGTGATGCCACGGGTCAGTCGGGTCGACAGCGAGGTATCACGAGGCAGGACGTCGGAGAAGGCGGGAACGAGAAGGACGTCGTCGAATGTCAGCGCTTTCTTGGCAAGTCGCATGGGCGCCTCACGGCTCAAAAATGAATTATACCGACTCCGTCCGGCCTGAGCCGCTTTCCGCCGGTCGGCCGGCGTGCGGATTTGCGGTGCGCTCGGCATAGGCTGCGCGAACCACCCGATCAGACCTCAAGGTTCAGGCGTCATGCTGGTGAGACACCTTCTTCCGATTCTTTTACTGGCTCTCGCGGCTGCCGATGCCACCGCGCAATACAAATGGCGCGATGCCAACGGTCGAACGGTGTACTCCGACTTGCCGCCTCCCGTTTCGGTCGCGCCCAGCGCGGTGCTCGATGCACCCGTGCGGCAGGCCTCTGCGGCAGCATCCGTCGGATCGGGTGGTTCGGCGGACCAGCCGGTCATTCAGGACAAAGCAACGGCGGTCAGCAAGGTGGCACCTCTGACGCCCGCTGATCGCGAGCTCGAATCGCGCAAGCGCGCGGCAGACAAAGCGGCCGCTGAACGAAAGACTGCAGCAGCCGCAGACCGCGACCGCGAAATGGCCGAACAATGCACCGTCGCACGTTCGAATCTTGCCGCGGTCGACAGTGGCATGCGTCTGGCACAGATCAATGCCAAGGGTGAGCGCGAAGTCCTCGACGACGCTCAGCGCGCGGTTCGTGCCGATCAGGCCCGCAACGTGATCAAGGCCGCCTGCAAGAGCTAGGCGGCAAAGACTAGACCGCGCGATCGGGCGTCCAGCGCCTCTCACCTGCAAGTCGCCTGCGATGATCTGCCCTGCGCTGTCGGGCGATTTTCGGATCGACGATCAAGCGGGGCAAAAGTTCGAGACGATCGCCATCGTGCAAGGAGTCGGTCAGCGACACCCGCCGACCGAAGCAGGCCACGCCAAGTGAATCGGCCTCCCAGGGCAATCCGCTGCCCTCTAACGCTGCGCTGACCGACCGATCACGAATCAGCTGGGCCATACCGCTGGCGAGGAGCGCCTGCGCGACCGTCGTGCCTGCCTCGACGTCGAGCGCGACGCGCAAGGGCGGATCGACGCCGATCCAGACGACCTCGATCGACAGTCGAACCGACGCGACATACCGCATCGCCTCAGCCATACAAGGCCTGCGCGCGCTTGACGAATGCGTCGACAAAACTGCCGGCAATCTGATCGAACACCGGCGACAGCGCCCGCGACAGCAACGCACCGGCAAACACATAGTCGAGCGAAAACTCGACCTTGCAGGCGTCGGCGCGCAGGGGCGTGAACACCCACTGGCCATCGAGCTTTGAGAAGGGCCCATCGCGCAGCGCCATGCTGATGCGCTGGTCGCGGACCTGACGGTTCTCGGTCGTGAACGACTGGCGAAGGCCGAGATAGTCGATTCGCAGCGTGGCAACCATGAAATCGTCGGTGCGCTCATGAATCTGGGCGCCACCGCACCATGGCAGGAAAAGCGGATAGTCCTCGACGCGTTCGACCAGCTCGAACATGCGCGAAGCACCATAGGGAACGAGAACCGACTTGTTGACCAGCGGCATGCAAGGCTCTGGGTTGGGCGTGACTGACGCAGGCCGGGGCGGGCTGCTAGACTCGCCGGATTCTACCCGGCCGTCGTCATGACGGCACACCATGAGCATTGTCGACAATCGCAAGGCCTTTCACGATTTCTTCATCGAGGAGAAGTTCGAGGCGGGGCTGGTTCTGGAAGGCTGGGAGGTCAAGGCCATCCGCGCGGGCCGAGCCCATCTGAAAGAGGCCTACGTCATCGTGCGCGGCGCCGAACTCGCGCTGCTCGGCGCGCACATCACGCCGCTGACTGCCGCATCGACCCATGTCAATCCCGACCCCACCCGCACCCGCAAGCTGCTGATGCATGGGCACGAGATCGCCAAGCTGATCGGCAAGGTCGAACGGGCCGGCTTCACGCTGGTGCCGCTCGATCTGCATTACAAGGGCGGGCGGATCAAGCTTGAAGTCGGACTGGCCAAGGGCAAGAAGCAGTACGACAAGCGAGACGCCGAGCGCGAGCGCGAGTGGCAACGCGAAAAGCAGCGCATCGTCAAAAGCGGTACCCGGGTATCGGGCTGAGGCGCTCAGGTCAGCGGACGAACCTCGGACGACCCGGCAACCGGCTGCTTCACAACCGTCATCGCGCTCGCAATCAGCGACGACATATCGGCCAGATTGGCCGGCACGATCAGGGTATTGCCCTGGCGCGCCAGTTCACCGAAGGCCTGGACATACTGCTCGGCGATCTTGAGGTTGACCGCATTCATGCCGCCCGGACGCTCGATGGCCTGGGCGATACGCTCGAGCGCCGCCGCGGTTGCGCCGGCCACCGACAGAATCGCTGCTGCCTGACCCTGAGCCTTGTTGATCTCGGCCTGCTTATCACCCTCTGATCGCTGGATCGAGGCTTCGCGTTCGCCGGTGGCGATATTGATCTGCTCCTGCTTGCGGCCTTCCGAGGCGGCGATCAGTGCGCGCTTTTCGCGCTCGGCGGTGATCTGCGCCTGCATCGAGCGCAGGATCTCGGCCGGCGGCGTGAGGTCCTTGATCTCATAGCGAAGCACTTTCACACCCCAGCTCATCGCCGCCTCATCGAGCGCCGAAACCACGCTGCTGTTGATGAAATCGCGCTCCTCGAAGGTTCGGTCGAGTTCGAGCCGGCCGATCACCGAGCGCAGCGTGGTTTGCGAAAGCTGGGTGATTGCCACGATGAAGTTGGACGAGCCATACGAGGCACGGGTCGGATCGGTGACCTGGAAATAGAGCACGCCATCGACGGTCAGCTGGGTGTTGTCCTTGGT
>CAIKZV010000015.1 GCA_903831925.1 uncultured Burkholderiales bacterium | reverse complement strand
GTAAGTCAACGTACCGTCTTCGTTGATAGCGCGCCACATCAAACCTTGCATCACACCCGCGATCCACATCGCAGCGATGTAGAGCACGATGCCAATCGTTGCCAACCAAAAGTGCAACTCAATTGCAGGCACGCTGTACATTTTTTTCTGTCCAAACAGCTTAGGAATCAAAAAGTACAAGGAACCCATCGAGACCAAGCCGACCCAACCCAAGGCACCGGAGTGCACATGGCCAAGCGTCCAGTCGGTGTAGTGGCTCAAAGCGTTCACCGTTTTGATCGCCATCATGGGTCCTTCGAAAGTGGACATACCGTAGAAGGACAAAGACACGATCAAGAAACGTAGCACAGGGTCATCGCGTAATTTATGCCACGCGCCTGAGAGCGTCATGACGCCGTTGATCATGCCGCCCCAACTAGGCGCCAACAACACCAACGAGAAAACCATGCCCAATGACTGCGTCCAGTCTGGCAATGCGGTGTAGTGCAAGTGGTGGGGGCCTGCCCACATATAGGTGAAGATCAACGCCCAAAAGTGCACGATGGACAAGCGGTACGAATACACCGGGCGCTCAGCTTGTTTGGGAATGAAGTAATACATCATTCCCAAAAAGCCAGCTGTCAAAAAGAAGCCGACCGCATTGTGCCCATACCACCACTGGACCATCGCGTCCTGCACCCCCGCATAGACCGAATACGACTTCATCGGGCCGGCCGGTATCGCGGCGCTGTTGACCACATGCAGCAGCGCCACGGTGAGGATGAATGCGCCGAAGAACCAGTTGGCCACATAGATGTGGCGCACCTTGCGGGTAAAGACCGTGCCGAAGAACACCACTGCATACGAGACCCAGACCAGCGTGATCAGGATGTCGATCGGCCACTCCAGTTCGGCATATTCCTTGCCGCTGGTGTAGCCCAGCGGCAGTGATATCGCCGCAGCAACGATGACCGCCTGCCAGCCCCAGAATGTGAAGGCGGCCAGCGGCCCGGCAAAGAGACGGGTCTGGCAGGTGCGCTGTACCGCGTAGTAGCTGGTGGTAAACAGTGCGCAGCCGCCGAAGGCGAAAATCACCGCATTGGTATGCAGCGGTCGCAGGCGTCCGTAAGACAGCCAGGGCAGATCGAAATTGAGCGCCGGGAAGGCCAGTTGGGCGGCGATCACCACCCCGACCAGCATGCCGACCACGCCCCAGACGATGGTCATGATCGCGAACTGACGCACGACGGTGTCGTTATAGGTCGCCTCATCGCTGCGGATCTCGATTTTCACTGGCACGCTCCCTCGGCAGAATCAGACGGCGTCTGGTTGGTCTGATATTGCTGCGCTGTGCTGCAGCGCCGCTTGATCCAGATCAAGGCTCGGTGTCGTCAATCAGAATTCGCTGGCCTTCGCGCTCGATATCGTCGAACTGTCCGCTGCCTACGGCCCAGGCGAGCAGACCGGTGATCGCCAGCACCAGCACGACCGAAATTGGTACGAGGAGATAGAGGATGTCCATCAGCAGTCTTCCTTTGCGTTGGTGCGCGGTCGGTTCAGTGCGCGGTCAGATGAGGCAGGGCTGGATCGGGCGATACAGGCGGGAGCGAGAGGCGCGGGGGCGCGAGTCTCAGGGCATTGAGCACGACGACGAGCGAACTGCCGGCCATGCCCAGGCCCGCCAGCCAGGGCGGCAGGAATCCGACCATTGCCAGCGGAATGCCCATTGCGTTGTAGGCGGTCGCGAAGATCAGGTTCTGCCTGACGACATGCATGGCCTGACGGGCGTGATCACGGGCCAGCGCCAGCCGGTCGAGGCGCTCGCCCAGCAGCAGCAGGTCGGCGCGATGCTGGGCCAGCGGTGCGCCGGTGGCAAAGGCGATCGAGACGTCGGCGCGGGCCAGCACCGGCGCATCGTTGATGCCGTCTCCCACCATCGCGACATGACGGCCCCGGCGGCCAAGCCATTCAATGCGGGCGAGTTTGTCCTCGGGGCTTGCCTGGGCCTGCCACGTCTCGATGCCGAGTGCCGCTGCCACATGTTTAACCCGGGCCGGCGCATCGCCCGACAGGATTTCGAGCTGCATGCCTGCCTCGCGCAGTCGCTTGATGGCGGTCAGCGCTTCGGGACGCAAGGCCTCGCTCACCGTGAAGCTGGCTGCAATTCGGCCATCGATCGACAGGTGGATATCGCCTTCGTCGAAGGCGT
>CAIKZV010000014.1 GCA_903831925.1 uncultured Burkholderiales bacterium | reverse complement strand
TGTCCTCGACACCTTCCATCAGTTCGATCAGGCGATCGTGATCGCTTGATCGCACCGGCGCGAAACCGACGCCGCAGTTGCCCATCACCGCGGTGGTCACGCCATGCCAGCTCGAGGGCGCCAGATGCGGGTCCCAGGCGGCCTGACCGTCGTAGTGGGTATGGATGTCGACGAAGCCGGGTGTGACCAGGCAGCCCCGGGCATCGATTTCGCGATGGCCTTTGCCTTTGACCACGCCGACTTCGGTGATGCGTCCGTTGTCGATGGCGACATCGGCTTGCTGTCGAGGTGCGCCGCTGCCGTCGATGACGGTGCCGCCGCGGATCACGGTCTGATGAGTGTTCATGGGGTCTCCTGGGTCATCGGGGCGCCGCTGCAGGGGTGTCTGCTTGTTTTGAGCGCGGCGTTTGTGCCTGATTGTCAACTGGCGGACCCGACGCTGTCCAGCCGCGCAGCCCGGGAGCTGTGCACTTTGACAGCCTTCGCACCGACCCATGATTGCCGCGCAGGCTTGCATCGTCGGATGGACAGTCAGGCTCACCGCACTCGTCGATGCGGGTCGCTGATCCGGTATCGTCACGCCTGAGACAGGCTAATCGATGCCAGCCAGGGAGACATCATGCACATCACCGACCTCTATTTCCGCGGCGTGCGCACGCACCCCAATCGTCTGGCGCTGACCGGCGACGGCGGCGACTACACCTATCTCGAGGCCTGGCGCACGACCAACCGCATTGCGCGGCGTCTGAACGAGTCGGGCTTCGGATCGGGTCAGCGCTTTGCGGTGCTCAGCCCCAATTCGACCCGCGCCTTCGTGGCCATGCTCGGTGGCATGCGCTCGGGCCTGGCCTGGTGCAATCTGAACATGCGCGCGGCCTTGCCAGACATCCTTCATATTCTTGCGGCCGGTCGCTGCAATGTGCTTTTTTTCGATGCCTCGGCCGCAGGCATGATTGACGAGATCCGGGCGGGCGTGCCCAGCCTGGGCCAGCTGGTGTGCCTCAACGGCACCGATGCGCGCGCGCCCTCGCTCGAAGACTGGCTGGGCGAGACCAGCGACGCGCCGCTCGATCTGCAGATTCCCGAAGACGCACAGGGCTTTCAGGGCGCCACCGGCGGCACCACCGGCCGCTCCAAGCTCACGATTGGCACCAACCGGATGATGCTGACCGCCGTGATGGCCTGGGCGACCTGTCTGCACTATGACGAGCCGCCGGTCAATCTGGCGGTCGCACCGATCACCCATGCCGGTGGTTTCGTGGCGCTCGGCATGGGCCAGTTCGGTGGCACCACGATCATGATGTCGACGCCCGATGTCGGCGCCATGATTGATCTCATCGGCAGGCATCGGGTCGACACGCTCTTTTTGCCGCCCACGCTCATCTATGTGCTGCTGGCACATGCCCGCACACCGACCGCCGATTTCTCGTCGCTGCGCTATCTGATCGCGGCGGCCTCGCCTTTTGCGCCTGAAAAAATCGTCGAAGCGGTGCAGCGATTCGGGCCGGTGGTGTGCCAGGCCTTCGGTCAGACCGAGTCGGGTTTTCCGACCACCTTCATGTCGCCCGTCGAGATGGCGCAGGCGGTGCAGGACCCGGCGTTTCGTCATCGCCTGTTGTCATGCGGGCGGCCCACCGTGATCGTCGAGGCCATGGGCGTCATGGATGACAACGGCCGGCTGCTCGATGCAAATGAATCCGGCGAGGTGGTGCTGCGCGGGCCGACCGTCATGGACGGCTATCTCGATGACGAGGCGGCGAGCGAAGAGATCCGGCAGTTCGGCTGGCATCACACCGGCGACATCGGCAAGTTCGATGAGGACGGCTACTTCTACATCACCGACCGCAAGCGCGATCTGATCATCTCGGGCGGCTTCAACATCTTTCCCTTCGAGGTCGAGAGCGCGCTGATGAAGCACCCGGCGGTGCAGGACTGTGCGGTGATCGGTGTGCCCGACGAAAAATGGGGCGAGGCGGTGAAGGCCTGCGTGCAGCTCAAGCCGGGCGCCTCGCTCAGTGCCTCGGTCAGTGCCGAGGCCCTGATCGCCTGGGCCAAGGAACTGGTCGGCTCGATGAAGGCCCCCAAGTCGGTGGACTTCATCGACTCGCTGCCGCGCAGCCCGGTGGGCAAGGTGCTCAAGCGCGATCTGCGCCTGCCTTACTGGGCGGGCAAGACCCGCGGCGTCGGCTGAGCGAAAAGACTCACTCAGGGCTCACTCAGGGCTCACTCAGCCGCTTTGAGCATCGCCCGCAGCGCCGCCTTGTTGATTTTTTCGAGTGTCGAGCGCGGAAGCTCCTCGACGATATGCAGTTCGCGCGGGCGCTTGAAGCCTGCCAGCTCGATGGCGCAGGCAGCGTCGATCGCCTGCGTCAGGGCGCGGCGCTCGTCATCACCGGTTGGCGTGCAGCGCAAAAAGGCCACCGGCACCTCGTCGAGCATCGGATGGCGCTTGGCCACCACCGCCACTTCGAGCACGCCCGGCACCAGTGCAATCACCCGCTCGATCTCGGAGGCCGCGACGTTTTCGCCGCCGACCTTGAGCATGTCCTTGGACCGGTCGGCGAAGTAGAGCCAGCCGTCTTGCCCGAGCGTGACCCGGTCGCCGGTGATGAACCAGCCCTGCGCGTCGAACGCGTCGGCGGTGGCCTGCGGGTTGTTGAGGTATTCGGCAAAGAGCGACAGACCGCGCACGCCCCGGATCAGAAAGTCGCCGGTCTCGCCCGGCTCGGCGTCGCGGCCCTCGACATCGATGCGCACGCTGTATTCGGGCGCGCACAGTCCCATCGAGAGCGAGGCATTGGGCAGCTCGACCAGCCCCACCGTGCCATGGGTGATGGTCTCGGTCATGCCCCACCAGCCAAGCGTCTTGACGCGAAAGTGGGCATCCCAGGGCGGCTCGCACACGCCGGTGCCCCACAGCCGATAGCGATGATCGGGCACCGGCTGATCCATCAGGGCTTTCGGGATGAAGCCGATCACAGAGGCCCAGGTGCAGCCCTCTTCGAGTGACACCGGCCAGAAGCGACTGGCCGAAAAGCGCGGATTGACGACCGCCGTGGCGCCTGCCCACATCGTGGCGAGCATCGAGTAGGCCTGTGCATTGGTGTGAAAGAGTGGCAGCGTGACCATGTGGATGTCGTCGGGTCGCAGCGCCTGGTGGCTGGCATTGACCCGGGCACCCCACAGCGCATTGGCATGGGTCCAGAGCACGCCCTTGGGCCGCGAGGTGGTGCCGGAGGTGTACTGCACGCTGAAGGGCGCAAGCGGATCGCGAGGACGGGCGGGCAGGATCGCCGGATCACCATCAATCGCATCGAAGGCATCGGCTGCTGACGGGCGTGCCGAGCCCGCATCGTCGCCGTTGTCGGTGGTAGTGACTGCCAGCCAGCGCAGTCGTTTGCAGGAGGCCGCGACCAGCGGGGCAAAGCGGGGCTGCGTGATGCCGGCCACCACTTCGGCATGGTCGGCGAAATAGCTCAGTTCGTCGGCGCTCGAGCGGGCGTTGGTGGTGACCGCAATCGCGCCCATCCAGGCGCATCCGAACCAGGCGATGATCGCCTCGGGGCAGTTGTCCAGATGGACCAGCACCCGGTCGCCGGCGCGAATCCCGCGCGCATGCAGGCCTGCCGCGAATCGGGCCACGGTGTTCTCGAACTGGGCATAGGTCCAGACCCGGCGCGTGCCATCGAAGGGTCGCCACACCAGGTAGGGATGCTCGGCGCGCAGGGCGGCCTGTGCGCTGACCAGCGTGCGGATGTCCTGGCCGGCAAAGGGATTGAAGTGCTGCGACGCAAAGGGGGCGGCGGCAAGGCTCATGCGGTGTCTCCTGTTGGCAGGGTGGTGGGGATCGACCGAGTCATCGCGGCGAGTCGGCCGAATGGAGCGCGGCATCGATGGCATGCAGGTCGTCGAAGGGCGCGCCCGATTCCGGGCCGCAAGCATCGACCGCATGGCGATGCGCAAACATCGGCCGGCGGATCCAGGCGGCCTGAAGCCCCGCCTTGCGGGCTGCGATCACGTCGAGATGCGGGTCATCGCCGATATGCAGCACCTCGGTGTGGTCCACCCCGGCAAGCCGGCAGGCTTCATGGAACATGCGCGGATCGGGCTTGGCAAAGCCGATTTCGTGGGCGCTGATCGCACCTGCGAAAAAGCGCGCAAGGCCCACGCGTTCGAGATCGGCATTGCCGTTGCTGATGGCGACCAGCCGATAGCGCGATGACCAGCGTTCGAGCACCGGGAGCACATCGTCGAAAAACTCGACCCGCTGGCGGGCTGCCAGAAACACCGCATAGGCCTGATCGGCCAGCGCGGTGTCGTCGCCCGCCAGCGCCATTGCCCGGCGCAGCACTTCGTGGCGCAAAAAGCCCAGGTCGTGCGACTGGTCAGGATGATCGGCCAGCACCGCCTTTCGCAGGCTCGCCCGCGCATCGGGCGTGAGCGTGCTGCCGGTGCGCGGCGCATGGGACTGCAGCCACTCGCTGAGGGTCTTTTCGGCGGCGACCAGCGTCGGGCCGACCGGCCAGAGCGTGTCGTCGAGGTCGAGGGTGATGGCGCGGGGGAGGGTGAGGGCAGGCATCCCGCGATTCTAGTGCGCGCCGGAATTTTCGCCCTGATGCTCACGCCCTGATGGCCATTAACCGGGGCGGCGGTCACGACGTCGATCAAGGCCGTCACAGGACTGTGCCGGTGTCGATGCAGTGATTCGTGTGATCATCGCGCCCGGTTTGGCATTTTCAGGTCCCGGAGCGCAGCTGTTTTGATCACTCTCAAGAATCTCGTCCTGCGCCGCAGCGCCAAGGTCCTGCTCGATAAAGCCTCGGTCACCATCACCCCCGGCGAAAAGGTCGGGCTGGTGGGTCGCAACGGCGTGGGCAAGTCGACGCTCTTCGGTCTGCTCAATGGCAGCCTGCACGAAGACGGTGGCGACTTTTCGTATCCGAAACAATGGCGTCTGGCGCAGGTGGCGCAGGACATGCCCGAAACCGACGAGTCGGCGACCGACTTCGTGGTGGGCGGCGACAGCCGGCTCGCCGAGGTGCGCGCCGAGCTTGCCCAGGCCGAGGCACGATTTGCCGCCGACCCCGACGACGAAGAAGCCGGCATGGCGATTGCGCACGCCTATATCGAGCTGGCTGATGCCGGTGAGCATGATGCGACGGCGCGCGCGCAGGCGCTGATCCTGGGGCTGGGCTTCGGTTCGGATGAGGTCGACAGCCCGGTCAACAGTTTTTCGGGCGGCTGGCGCATGCGGCTGCAACTGGCCCGCGCACTGATGTGCCCGAGCGATCTGCTGCTTCTCGATGAGCCGACCAATCACCTTGACCTCGATGCGCTGGTCTGGCTCGAGGCCTGGCTGAAGTCCTATGCCGGCACCATGATCGTCATCAGCCACGACCGCGAGTTTCTCGATGCAGTGACCGCGGTGACCCTGCATCTGGACAATGCGCAGATCACCCGCTACGGCGGCAATTACAGCAAGTTCGAGGAGCTTCGGTCGGAGCAGATGCTGCTGCAGCAGGCCGCCTTTGCAAAGCAGCAGGACAAGATCGCGCATCTGCAGAAGTTCATCGACCGCTTCAAGGCCAAGGCGAGCAAGGCCAAGCAGGCGCAAAGCCGTGTCAAGGCGATCGAGCGCATGGAGAAGGTGGCGCCGATGCTGGCCTCGGCCGACTTCGAATTCGAGTTCAAGGAGCCCAGCCACCTGCCGAATCCGATGCTCTCGATCACGGCTGCGAAATTCGGCTATACCGTCGACGGCGAGGAGCGTGTGATCGTGCGCAATGTCAGCCGCTCGGTGCTTGCCGGTCAGCGCATCGGCATTCTGGGGGCCAACGGCCAGGGCAAGTCGACGGTGGTCAAGACCATTGCCCGCGATCTGGCAGCGCTTGGTGGCACGATCACCGAGGGCAAGGGGCTGTCGATCGGCTACTTTGCGCAGCAGGAACTCGATGTGCTGCACCCGCAGGACACGCCGCTCGAGCACATGGTGCGCCTGGCCCGCGAGGTCGGCGCTTCGGCGCGCGAGGCCACCGGCGAGCAGGCGCTGCGCGGATACCTCGGCAGCTTCAATTTCGGGGCCGACATGATCCGCCAGCCGGTGGGCACGATGAGCGGCGGCGAGAAAGCGCGGCTGGTGCTGGCGATGATGGTCTGGCAGCGCCCGAACCTGCTGCTGCTCGATGAGCCGACCAACCACCTCGATGCCAGCTCGGTCGCGTGGCTGCAGCGCTACCTCAAGGATTACGAAGGCACCGTCATCACCGTGACCCATGATCGCTACTTCCTGGATGAGGTGGCGACCTGGATTCTCGAAGTCGATCGTGGCCGCACCTTCCCGCAT
>CAIKZV010000013.1 GCA_903831925.1 uncultured Burkholderiales bacterium | reverse complement strand
CGGGCAACGACTCGGCGATGGTCGATGAACGCACCGATTACTGGATGCCGATGGACCAGTACATCGGCGGCATCGAGCATGCGGTGCTGCACCTGCTCTATGCGCGTTTCTGGACCCGCGTGATGCGCGATGTCACTGGCACGGTCGCTGCCGATCCGGCGCGCGGCCTTGTTCGCTTCGACGAGCCCTTCACCCGCCTGCTGTGCCAGGGAATGGTGCTGAATCATCTCTATTCGCGAAAGAACGAGCGGGGCGGCATCGAATATTTCTGGCCGGAAGACGTGACCGACGTGCATGGCCCGGATGGCCGCATCACGCATGCGGTGCTCAAGTCCGATGGCTCGCGCGTCGAGTATGAAGGCGTGGGCACGATGTCGAAGTCGAAGAACAACGGCGTCGACCCGCAGTTGCTGATCGACCGTTATGGCGCCGATACCGCGCGCCTTTTCGTGATGTTTGCCAGCCCGCCCGAGCAGACGCTCGAGTGGTCGGACAGCGGCGTCGAGGGCGCGAGTCGGTTCTTGCGGCGATTCTGGGCCTTCTGCCATGCCTCGCGTGGCGTCGTGACCGGCGCGGGCCCGCTCGGCCAGAGCGGCGAGCCATCGCCGGCCGCCAAGGCGCTGCGCCGCGATATCCACCTGATTCTCAGACAGGCCCACTACGACTACGAGCGCAAGCAATACAACACCGTCGTCTCGGCGACCATGAAAATGCTCAACGCACTCGAGTCGGCCAGACTCGAAGCGAGCGCAGCCGATGCGGCGGTGCTGCGTGAGGTGCTTGGCATTGCCCTGCGAGCGCTGTATCCGGTGGTGCCGCACATCACCACCGAAGCCTGGGGCGCGCTGGGCTACGACCGCGAATTCGGCGAGCTGCTCAACGCCCCCTGGCCGCAGGTTGATGAGGCGGCTCTGGTGCAGGACGAACTCGAACTGGTCCTGCAGATCAACGGCAAGGTCCGCGGTTCGCTGCGGGTCGCGGCCAGTGCCGATCGAGCCACCATCGAAGCGGCCGCGATCGCGAGCGAGGCCTTTGTGCGCCTGTCCGAAGGGCGTGCGCCGAAAAAGGTCGTGGTGGTACCCGGCCGCCTGGTCAATCTGGTGGTCTGAGGTCACACGATGACACCGGCCGGCCACTCGCGGCGTCGCGCGCTCTTCTTGGGCATCGGTGGCGGGTTGGCCGCCCTGCAGGCGGGCTGCGGATTCCAGCTGCGCGGGGCAGCCGATTTGCCCTACAAAGTCTATTTCGTCTCGGCGGCGCCGAGTTCGGTGCTCGGTGGCGATCTGCGCCGATCCATCCGTGCCAATGGCGCCGCGACCACCGAAGTGCGCAAGGATGCGCAGGCCCGGCTCGACATTCTTGCCGACATCCCCGAAAGCGAAATTTCAGCGCTCTCGACCAGCGGGCGGCCGCGCGAATATCTGCTTCGACTGCGGGTGCGCTGGCGGCTTCGCGATGCAGCCGAAATCGATCTGATCCCCGAAAGCGAACTGGTCATGCGGCGCACGGTCACCGTGCTCGACACCCAGGGCATCGTCAATGCCGGTCAGGAGGTTCTGCTCAATCGCGACATGCGTAACGACGCGGTCCAGCAGATCCTGCGGCGCCTGTCGACCGTGAAGCCGCCGACATGATGCGGGCCGAGAGTCTGTCGGGCGCGCTTGCAAAGCTCGTCTCGCCCGCCTCGCCGGCAGTCGCGGCGGGCCGCCTGCCCGCCATCATCTGGATCGCCAGCGATGAACCCCTGCTCGCGCTCGAAGCCGCCGACCAGGTCAGGGCCGCCGCGCGCCAGCTCGGCTTTACCGACCGGCGCGTGTTTCATGTCGAACGCGGCTTCAAGCTCGACGCCTTGCGCCATGAAGCCAACAGCCTGTCGCTCTTTGCCAGCCAACAGCTGCTCGAACTGCGCCTGGCGGGCAAGCCCACCAAGGAGCTCGGCGAAGGGCTGGCAGCGCTGATACCAACGCTGTCGGACGACACCCGGCTGCTGGTGAGCAGCGGGCGTCTGGAGCGGGCCACCACCGAATCGACCTGGTTCGGGCAACTCGAGCGCACCGGCTGGATGCTTTCGATTGCCCAGGTCGACCGCGCACGACTGCCAGCCTGGATCGGTGAGCGACTGTCGCGTGCCGGACAGCAGGCCGATGCGCAGACCCTGCAGCTGATCGCCGAGCGTGTCGAAGGCAACCTGCTTGCCGCCGAACAGGAGGTCCGCAAGCTCGGGCTGCTCTTCGGACCCGGCCCGCTGCCGCCTGTCGAGGTTCGTGCGGCGGTCTTCGATGTGGCGCGCTGGGATGCCTTCGATCTGGTCGATGCCGCGCTCGCCGGCGACGCCGCGCGCGCCCTGCGCTGCCTGCAGGGCCTGCGGGCCGAGGGCGTGGCGGTGCCGATGGTGCTCTGGGCGGTTGCCGATGCGGTGCGCAACCTGATGCGACTGTCGATCGCGGCGCAGGCCGGGCGGCCGATTGCCGGTGCGATGCGCGAGCTGCGCATCTGGGGCGAGCGCGAGCGCCTCTACCCGCAAGCCCTGCGTCGCCTGGAGCGCCCGATCCTGCGCAGCCTGCTGCGGGCTTGCGCGCGCGTCGATAGAATCACCAAGGGCCTAGCAAGCGGCGACGACTGGCAGGCGCTCGAAGCGGTGGCCATGGGCCTGGCAGGCGCGCCCGCGCTGGCCCTGCAGGCTGACGCGGCGCTGGCCACCTGATCATGATCCGATCCCGATCAGATCCTGATCAGATCCCGACGCGATCGAATCCATCAATGAGAGAGGTCCGACCATGAACACGATTGCCGATCCGACGCTTGATGTCGCCCGCTATGTCGATCAGATCGGTGCACGTGCCCGAGCCTGCGCCCGCGAGATGGCCCGGGCCAGCAGCGCCGCCAAAAATGCCGCCCTGCTCGCCAGTGCCTCAGCCATCCGACGCCATGCCGACCAACTCGTGCAGGCCAATGGCCTCGATCTGGCTACTGCCCGGCAGGCCGGCCACGATGCCGCCTTTGTCGATCGTCTGGCGCTGACGCCCGGCGTAATCGAATCGATGGCTCAGGGCCTCGAGCAGATCGCGGCACTCGCCGATCCGGTGGGCGAAATGACCGACTTGCGCCTGCGGCCTTCGGGCATTCAGGTTGGCCGCATGCGGGTGCCGCTGGGCGTGATCGGCATCATCTACGAATCGCGCCCGAACGTGACCGCCGATGCGGGCGCGCTCTGCCTCAAATCGGGCAACGCGGCGATCCTGCGCGGCGGCTCGGAAAGCTTTCACTCGTCGAAGATCATCCTGGACTGCATGCAGCAGGGTCTGCGCGCGGCCAACCTGCCGCAAGCCGCCTTGCAGATGGTGCCGACCACCGATCGCGCCGCCGTCGGCGAGATGCTGACCATGAGCGGTTTCATCGATGTGATCGTGCCGCGCGGCGGCAAGTCGCTGGTGGAACGCGTTCAGCGTGAAGCCCGCGTGCCGGTGTTCGCTCACCTCGAAGGGCTG
>CAIKZV010000012.1 GCA_903831925.1 uncultured Burkholderiales bacterium | reverse complement strand
CTGATCGGCGATGGCCTTGAGGACCTCGAAGTCGGCGCCGACTGCCTGCATGATGGCGCCGCGCGGCGCCACCGCCCGGGCAAATACGATCAGCTCGCCCTGCTCGGCGAAAGTGCCCGGGATCGGTCGGCCATCGGGCAGGGTGTGCGGCGGAAAACGGTTGGTCGAAAAGCCGACCGCGCCCCGGTCAATCGATTCGGCCACGATCGCGGCCATCTGACGACGCTCGGTGTCGGTGGCCTGCTCCTCGACCGCCCGCTCGCCCATGACGTAAAAGCGCACGGCGCTGTGACCGACCAGGCCGGCCACATTGATGCCGGGGCCGATGCGCTCGATCGAATCGAGGTAACCGCCGTAGCCTTCCCAGTCCCAGGGCAGACCGCCGAGGATGGCCTGGCGGGGGATGTCCTCGACCGCCTCCATCATGCCGGCGAGCAGCTCCTTGTCGCCGGGCCGGCAAGGCGCGAAGGTCACGCCGCAATTGCCCAGCAGCGCGGTGGTCACGCCATGCCAGCTGACCGGCGTGCAGCTCGGATCCCAGCCGATCTGGGCATCGAGGTGGGTATGGATGTCGACGAAGCCGGGCGTGACATGCAGGCCGTCGGCATTGATTTCGCGCCGGGCGCTGCCGCTGACCTTGCCCACTTCGGTGATCAGGCCACCATCGATGGCCACGTCGCCTGCAAACGCCTCGCGGCCGCTGCCGTCGACGATCTGGCCGCCACGAATCACGATGTCATGTGCCATCGAATGTCTCCCCATTGATCATTATTGTGGTCGCTGAACCCGCCCTGTGGGCCGGCGCGAATGCCCGTTTGCCAGAGTACACCGGCCGCCATGCCTTGACATCCGCAGGCGGGCGAATTCGATACCCGGCCTCGGTCGGCCCGGTATGCTCAAGGTTTCCCGACCCGTTTTCCCACCTCCTGCGCGCTTGCCGCCCTGACCCTGCCATGACCTATTCCACCCTCGAGACCACGCTGTCGCAAGGCGTTGCCGTGATCTGGCTCAATCGACCCGAGATCCGCAACGCGATGAGCGTGGCGCTGATCAGTGAGCTCACCGATGCGGTGAGCAGCGCCGCCGACGACCATGATGTCAGGGCGATTGTGCTGGCCGGACGCGGCAGCGCGTTTTGCGCCGGGGCCGACCTGAACTGGATGAAGGCCGCCTCGACCTACGGGCCGGCCGAGAACCAGGCCGACGCGCTCAAACTCGCCGAACTGCTGCGCACGATTGCCGAGGCGCCCAAACCCACCGTGGCGCGGGTGCATGGCCCGGCCTATGCCGGCGGCATGGGGCTGATGACTGCCTGCGATATTGCGGTGGCCTCCTTCGAGGCGCGCTTTTGCCTGACCGAAGTGCGCATCGGCCTGTTGCCCGCGATGATCAGCCCGTATGTGATCCGGGCAATGGGCGAGCGCGCGGCAAGCCGCTATTTCCTGACCGCCGAGGTCTTCGATGCCGCCGAAGCCTATCGGCTGGGGATGGTCCAGGAGCTGGTGGCGCCGGATGAACTCGATGCCGCGGTCAATGACCTGCTCGGCAAGCTCCTGATGGCCGGGCCGCGCGCGATGGCCGAAACCAAGCGGCTGATTCGCGATGTGACCGGGCGGCCGATTGATGCCGCGCAGCGCCTCGATACCTCGCAGCGCATTGCCGATGCCCGGGCCAGCGACGAGGGCCGCGAGGGCATTGCGTCGTTTCTCGAAAAGCGTCCGGCCGGCTGGATCAAGAAGCTCTGATCCCGGGCTGAGGCCTCAGGCTTGCGAGCGGAGCACCGAGGCCTCAGCCGCGCACGAAGAGCGTCTCGAGCGGCTCGGGGCCGGCCTGCCGGCTGCAATGGCCATGCAGCGCCGCATCGAAGCTCGCGCCCGTCGGCACCAGGTCATTCGAGTAGAAATGCTCGCCCGGGCCGAATCGGCGAAAGCTGCCGTCGCGCAGACCGATCTCCATCACGCCCCGCAGGATGAACACCCATTGCGGCGAGGTGGTGCAATGAAAATCGCTGCGAAACCCGACCGGACTGTGGCGCAGCTGAAAGCCACCCGAGGCCATGAGCGCCGACAGCCGCGAGGCCGGTGTGCCCTGGTCGAGTTCGATCGGCTCATCGCGAAAGCGGGCGAGGCCATCGTGGTCGGTGAAAAGTACGACCCGGGTGATACGCGGATTGGCAGCGGGTGGGTCAGACGGATTCATGGTGGCAGTCATGGGCGCGGTCATGAGTGAGGGTGGCGGGCAACGAAGCGGGTAGGTGGCAAGGCCAGACGCGATCGCGACATCGAGGGTGAGCAGAGCTTACCGCCCCGGGCTTGAAGACAAGGGCGAGAGCGGCTCTCGGGTTCAAGCTCAGGTCGACGCTGAAGTCGACTGGTTTATCCTGACGCGACGACCGCTACCGAGTTTTGGGCCATGTTCGACAAGATCCTGATCGCCAATCGTGGCGAAATCGCCTGCCGCGTTGCCGCCACTGCCCGCAGGCTCGGCGTTCGCACGGTCGCGGTCTACTCCGATGCCGATGCCGGCTCGCGCCATGCGCGCGCCTGCGACGAGGCGATCCGGATCGGCCCGGCGCCGGCGCGCGAGTCCTATCTGCGCGCTGACGTGATCATCGAAGCGGCCTTGCGAAGCGGCGCCCAGGCGATTCATCCGGGCTATGGTTTCCTGTCGGAAAACGCCGCCTTTGCCCAGGCCTGTCAGGATGCCGGGCTGGTCTTCATCGGCCCGCCACCCTCGGCCATCACCGCGATGGGCCTGAAAGCCGAATCAAAGCGCCTGATGGCGCAGGCCGGCGTTCCGCTGATTCCGGGCTATCACGATGCCGATCAGGACGACGCCCTGCTCACGCGCGAGGCCGATCGCATCGGCTTTCCGGTGCTGATCAAGGCCAGTGCCGGCGGCGGCGGCAAGGGCATGCGGATCGTGCGCGAAGCCGGCGAATTCGCGGCGATGCTCGCCTCGTGCCGGCGCGAAGCCGCAGCGAGTTTCGGCAACGATGCGGTGCTGATCGAGAAATACGCCACCCGCCCGCGCCACGTTGAAATCCAGGTCTTTGCCGACACGCACGGCAACACCGTCTATCTTTTCGAGCGCGACTGCTCGGTGCAGCGACGCCATCAGAAGGTGATCGAAGAAGCCCCCGCGCCCGGACTGAGCCAAGCGCAGCGTCGCGCGATGGGCGAGGCCGCGGTGGCGGCGGCACGCGCGGTCGGCTATGTCGGCGCCGGCACGGTCGAATTCATCATGGATGCCAGTGGCGCCTTCTACTTCATGGAGATGAACACCCGCTTGCAGGTCGAGCATCCGGTCACCGAAATGACATCGGGCATCGACATCGTGCAGGAGCAGATCCGGATTGCCGCCGGCGAGCCCTTGCGCAGCAAACAGCCGGATATCGCGATCAACGGCCATTCCATCGAATGCCGCATCAACGCCGAAGACCCATTTTCCGGAACTCCGAGTTCGGGACGGATCACCCGCTGGGATCTGCCCGGCGGCAATGGCGTACGGATCGACTCGCACGCG
>CAIKZV010000011.1 GCA_903831925.1 uncultured Burkholderiales bacterium | reverse complement strand
CTGTCCGCCCCGGCATGACTGGTTCGGTTCATGGCGAGTGCCTCAGTAGGGACGGAAGTTGCCGTTGGTGCCATGGGTGCCATTGCTGACATTGGCGGCTCTGACCACCTTCGGCGCGGCTGCCGCTCCGCGCATCGGTGAGCCGGCGCCTCGACGATCGGTCTGCGTGCGGGCTTCGGGCCGTGTGGCAAGGGCTTGCCCGCCGCCACCACCGAGATTGAAGAAGGCCACCGAGTGCTGCAGTTGCTCGGCCTGACCTGAGAGCTCTTCAGAGGTTGCCGCAAGCTCTTCCGAGGCCGAGGCATTCTGCTGCGTGGCTTTGCTCAGCTGACCCATCGCACCACCGATCTGGGTGACCGACTGGCTCTGTTCCTGCGAGGCGGCCGCGATTTCCTGGACCAGTTCGGAGGTCTTCTGGATCGAGGGCACGATCTCGCCGAGCAGCTTGCCGGCACGTTCTGCCGTGCTCACGCTGTCGCCGGCGAGGTCGCCGATTTCCTTGGCGGCTTCCTGGCTGCGTTCAGCCAGCTTGCGCACTTCGGCGGCCACCACCGCAAAGCCCTTGCCGTGTTCGCCGGCTCTTGCCGCCTCGATGGCGGCATTGAGCGCCAGCAGGTTGGTCTGGTAGGCGATGTCATCGACGATGCTGATCTTCTGCGCGATCTGCTTCATGGCGCTCACTGTCTGCATCACCGCCTGGCCGCCGTCGCCGGCTTCCTTGCTGGCCTTGGTGGCCATGCTGTCGGTGACCTTGGCGTTGTCGCTGTTTTGCGAGATCGAGGCCGACATCAGGTCGATCGATGCGGTGGTCTCTTCCACCGACGAGGCCTGCTCGCTGGCCGACTGCGACAGCGACTGCGCGGTGGCGCTCACCTGATTGGCCGCGCCGGTGAGTGCGTCGGCCGCAGCCCGCACTTCCTCGATGATGCTGGACAGTTTTTCGCAGCTCGAATTGGCATCCTGCTTGACCTGCTCGAAGGTGCCCTCGGCCTGGCGCGTGATGCGCTGGGTGAGGTCGCCGGTGGCCAGGCCCGAGAAGACCCGACCGACATCCTCGATGACGCCGGCCAGCGTCTCGGTGGTGGCGTTGGCATCGGCCTTGACCTGACCGAAAGTGCCCGAGTACTCGCGGCTGATGCGTTGCGACAGGTCGCCTGCGGCCAGTGCGCCGAAGACGCGACCGACATCGTCGAAGATCACGGTGGTGGTTTCCATCAGGGTATTGACCCCGGCGCACAGTTCGCCGATCGGGCCGCTCTTGCCCTCGAGCGGGATGCGCTGGCTCAGATCGCCGTCGCGCGCCGCACTGGTGACCTGGTTCGCCTGCTCGACGGCCTCCTTGAGCATCCGGTTGGCCACGACTTCGGTGGTGACATCGGTGGCGATCTTGACGATTTTCACGACCCGGCCCATTTCGTCGCTGACCGGTGCATAGACCGCCTGGATCCAGACGTCCTTGCCGTCCTTGGCAATGCGCTTGAACACATCGGTCTGCGGCTTGCCGGCGTTCAGATCGGCCCAGAACTGGACGTATTGCGACGAGGCGGAAAATGCTGCATCGACGAACATGCGGTGATGCTTGCCGGCGACCTCCTGGCTCTGATAGCCGAGGGTCTTGAGAAAGTTGTCGTTGGCGGTCAGGACATGGCCACCGAGATCGAACTCGATATAGGCATACGACTGATTGATGGCATTGAGGATGCCG
>CAIKZV010000010.1 GCA_903831925.1 uncultured Burkholderiales bacterium | reverse complement strand
CTGCGGCTGACGGATGTAGATGCACTCCATGTCGTCGGGCTTGACGCTGCGCACGACGTCGAGCAGCGCCTGCTTGCCCGATTGTTCAAGCGCAAGTTCGAGTTCGACCGTCATGTCGAAGTGATCTTCGATGGGCCGCTTGTGGCGCCCGGTGACGAAGATCATCTCGCGCACTCCGGCCGCATAGGCCTCTTCGACGGCGTACTGGATCAGCGGCTTGTCGACCACCGGCAGCATCTCCTTGGGCGACGCCTTGGTCGCAGGCAAAAAGCGCGAGCCCATACCGGCTACCGGAAAAACCGCTTTTCTAATTTTCTTGGCCATCGTCTCGAATCATCCCTTGAAGTTGGTCGATGCTGATCACGGGGACACCAAGCTGTTGCGCCTTGGTGATCTTGCTGCCAGGTTGGTCGCCGGCCAGCACAAAGTGCGTCTTGCCGGAAACCGAACCGGACACGGTCCCGCCATGTTGCCGAATCAGTGCCTCGGCTTCATGACGGCTCAAGCCCGGCAGCGTACCGGTGACCACGATCGTGCGACCTTCAAGCGCCCGGCTCGGCGCATCGTCCGACAATTGGCCAGTGCCGGCGGCTCGGGTGGCCGCCTGAGCGTTGTTCGGAAGCACTGCCGCCGACAGACCCACGCCGGCCTGCTGGAGCCGGCCGATCACCTCCCGGTTATGGGGCTCGTCGGCAAACGCCTGGATCGAGGCGATGATTTCAGGACCGACGCCCTCGAGCGGCACCGCCATCAATGGCTCGCCGCGACCGCGCGCCCGGGCATTGTGCTTTTGCGCCTGCGCCTTGGCCTCGAGGATGGCAGCCCAGTCGGCATCGAGCACCGCAGCGATCGAGCCGAATTCGGCCGCCAGAATGCGGGCGATCTCTTCACCGACATGCCGGATGCCGAGGGCAAAAAGCACACGCTCGAGGCTCGACTCACGCGAGGCCGCAATCGCTGCGGCCAGGTTGGCCGCCGATTTTTCGCCGAAACGGTCGAGTCGGGCCAGGGCGGCAGCATCAAGGGAATACAGATCGGCCGGTGTCTGAACCAGATCGAGATCGACCAGCTGATCGACGATCCGCTCGCCCAGACCGTCGATATCGACCGCCCGACGCTGGGCAAAATGCAGGAGGGCCTGCTTGCGCTGGGCTTTGCAGTAGAGCCCGGCCACACAGCGCCAGGCCGCCGCGCCGGGCTCGCGAACGGCCAGCGAACCGCAGACCGGGCAGTGAGTCGGCATCACGAAGCGTCGCGCATCAGGCGGGCGCCGCTCGGGCACGGCGCGCACGACTTCAGGGATCACATCGCCGGCGCGACGGACCACCACCGTGTCGCCGATCAGGAGGTCCTTGCGGATCAGTTCGTCTTCGTTGTGAAGCGTTGCATTGGTGACCGTCACGCCGCCCACGAACACCGGCCGCAGGCGGGCGACCGGCGTGAGCGCCCCGGTTCGGCCGACCTGGATATCGATGCCGAGCAATTCGGTGAGCGCCTCTTCGGCTGCAAACTTGTGAGCCACCGCAAATCGGGGGGCACGCGCCACGAATCCGATCGCCTCATGCCAGTCGCGCTGATCGACCTTGTAGACCACGCCATCAATGTCATAGGGGAGTTGCGCGCGCGCCTTGCCCACCTCGCGGTAAAAGCCGAGCAATCCCTCGGTATCGGCGCAGGTCGCACGGGTCTGGCCAACCGGCAACCCGATCTGAGCAAACCAGTCGAGCAGCGCGGCATGCGAAGTCGGCAGCGCCATGTCGGGCGAAGCGTCGCCGACGCCATAGGCAAAAAAGCGCAGCGGCCGCTG
>CAIKZV010000009.1 GCA_903831925.1 uncultured Burkholderiales bacterium | reverse complement strand
TGTCGTCGATTTCGCCGGACTCGATGCGCTGCGGCAAGGCCACCCAATCCCAATCGGCGAATTCAGCCGAGCAGGCCCCCGCCTCCTTCAGCCACGCGAACAGGTTGTTGGTGAAACGTCCGGAGGCAGGCCCCATGGCCAGATGCATCTCCACCAGACCATCCTTCACCTGCCATTTCGACCGACGGGTTCTGGCGCCACTGCCACTCAGATCCAACGGCTTTTTGGCGTTGCGTGCGACCTGAAGAATCGAGAAGTCTTCATGACCGACCGCCGCCGAGAGAATGCTGGCGAGGGTGGATTGCGCTGCGCTTTGCTGCACGGAGATGTCTACATGCTGGCCCAGGCCATCCCGCAAGCGGGCGAAGTGCGCCACCATCGCGCCGCCAGCGGCGTCCGCGCTGGCATGCAGATAGGCCTGCGGTACGGCGATTCGCAAAGGGGTCTTGCCCGGCTCGCGGGTCGGCAGCAAAGGGCCACCCGACGCCCAGGCAGTGAGGTCGGTGGCGGCCCAGCCTGCCTTGGGTCCATCGGAGCCGAAGGCCGTGATCGATACGTGGATCAGCGCTGGATGGATTGCGCGAAGCTGCTCATGGTCAAGGCCGCGGCGCGACATCACCTGCGGATCCTCGGACTCGATGAGGAAGTCGGCACTGACCACTAGCTGACGAAGCAAGGCCTGCCCCTCGATGTGGTCCAGGTCGCAGGTGATGCCGCGCTTGCCGGCGCCATAGGCCGACCAAAACATCGACAAGCTCTCGCCCTGCGCATTGCTGGCAAACGGCGCCACATGTCGTGCGGACGAGCCCGCCGGTGGTTCGACCAGAATGACGTCTGCGCCCAGTTTGGCCAGCATCTGGCCGGCCAATGCGCCGCGGTGGTCGGTCAGGTCGAGCACCCGATACGGCGCCAGCCAGCCGGCTTGCCCGACTGGCCTGGCTTTCTCGTGGCTCGAAGTCATGTTCTGCAAGTTGTCAAGATGGCCTTCTTTCAAGCTGGTGCTGACCGCCGGTCGCTCCTTGGCACGATCGAATCCTAGGTGGGCCTTGACAAACCGACCTCGTCGCTTTGGACGAGCTTGTGGGCGCTGGCCAAGAACTGAGCCAGTGATGAGGTTTGTCCCGACCCAAAACTTGGCCAGATGAAACAGCGCCTGGATCTGTGCCCGCGGACCGGCCAGGTTTCGAGCCAGCAACAGGTCAAGCGACGCCGGGCAAAGCGCGCGACGCCGCGACCTGGTGGGTCTGGCCGCTGATCCAGTGGCGCCCCGCCATGACAGCCGAGAACCCAGGGGTTTTCACTGTAGGTCAGCCGGTGATAGCTGACATGATCCCGCTTGCTGATCGATTTGCCAGCGACCCATGCCGTGGCCGTTTCGGATGCCGAACGCCGCCCTCCCCCACCAACGATCCGACAGGAAGATCCACCGCACCATGCTGTTTCTCGTCATCAGCGAACCGAGACCGGAGCCTCCCTCCTCGGTCACCCCGCAGCGCAAGAAATTCTGGGACTGGATCGCACCCCTGCAAGCCTCGGGGGAGGTTCGGTCGATCCATGCCAAGGTCGGCCGGGGCGCGGTGGCGCTGTTCGATGTGCCGTCCAACGAAGGTCTGCACCACCGCCTCAATGAGTGGGCCGACATCATCCCGGCGCACTTCCAGGTGCACGCCTTGATCGACCCAGACGCCGCCAAGGCCTACCTCAACAAGAGCTGACTGAACAATGCCA
>CAIKZV010000008.1 GCA_903831925.1 uncultured Burkholderiales bacterium | reverse complement strand
CTGATCGGGCCGATCAGTTCGCTCTTTGATTACGCGACCTTCGCGATGATGCTGTTCGTCTTCGATGCCTGGGATGATCCGACACTCTTTCAGACCGGCTGGTTCGTCGAGTCGCTGCTGACCCAGACGCTGATCATTCACATCATCCGAACCGCCAAACTGCCCTTCATCGAGAGCCGGGCAAGCGGTGCGCTGCTGATCACCACCCTCGTGATCGCCGGCGTCGGCGTGGCGCTGCCCTATACCGCGCTTGGTGCGGTACTGGGCTTCAAGCCCTTACCGCTGGCCTACTGGCCGCTGCTGGCCACGATGCTCGTGCTCTATGCCGTGCTGACCCATCTGGCCAAGCGCCACTTCGTTCGCCGGTGGGGAATGTGAAACCAGCGTGGGCGATGGGTGAGGCGGTTGCGTCGAGACTGCGCGGGCAGGCTTTGCCTGAGCGGAGCACCTAAGTCGCCGCGAGTCGGGACGCGAGCGATTGCTCGTCCATCGCACTGGCTTTGACCATGGCGAAGACCTCGCAGCCCGGCTGCAATCGAAGCTCGTCGATCGCCTGTCGGGTGACCAGCGCCACCAGCCGACCTTGGCCGCGCAAAGCAATCTCGACCCGCCCGATCGGCCCGGCATCGCGTCCGATGTCGCTGACCGTGCCGGCGAGCACGGTGCGAAAGCTGACGTCCTGCGGACGCTTCAAGGCCAACGCGATGTCGGTCGCGCGCACCAAAAGCCGCGCGGGCGTACCGACCTTGCCGATCATGCCGGGCACGCTCAGCGGTCCGCCAGGATGCGAGAACACTGTCAATCCGTAGGCGGTGTCATGGGCCTGCACCTGTGCCTCGATCACCGACACCGGTGCAAAGTCGGCACTCACGCTTGGCACTCCGCCTTCACCCTCGCCGTGATACCGCCGGGTCGGCGCCAGCACCTCGCCTGGCGGGCCGCTGGCAATCACGCGCCCCTCATCGAGCACCAGCACCTCGCGGGCGATACGGGCGACCTCATCGATCGCATGGGAGACATAGATCAGCGGGCAGCGGGCATCGTCACGCAACCGTTCGATGTAGGGCATGATCTCGGCGCGTCGCTCGATATCGAGGGCCGACAGCGGCTCATCGAGCAGCAGCAGCCGCGGCTGCGACAACAGCGCCCGGCCGATCGCTACCCGCTGGCGCTCGCCCCCCGAGAGGCTGCCCGGACGACGCTCGAGCAGATGCCCAATGCCGAGCATCGAGACCACGTCGTCGAAGAGACCGACCGATGCGCCGGCGGTCGCACTCAATCCATAGCGCAGATTGCCGCGGACATCGAGATGCGGGAACAGCAGCGCGTCCTGAAAGACCATGCCGATGCGTCGCCGGTGCGCCGGCACAAAGTGGCCGCGCTCGACATCGAGCAGGACCTCGCCATCGACCACAACACGACCCCGATCGGGCTTGAGCAGACCAGCCAATATCGCCAGCACCGTCGACTTGCCGGCACCCGAGCGACCGAAGAGCGCGAGCGCCTGACTGTCGCTTTCAAAGCGGCAGTCGAAGCGGAATCCGCCCCGATCGATGAAGGCCTCGAACGCGATCACGACAGCCCCGAGACCCTGCGACGCACGCGCAGCGCCAGCCATTCGGAGCCTGCCAGTGCCACGAAGGACAGCAGCACCGAGACCACGGTCAGGCGCAGCGCGCCGGCGTCGCCGCCTGGTGTTTGCGTCGCGTTGTAGAGCGCGGCCGACAGGGTCTGGGTTTCGCCGGGAATATTGGCGACAAAGGTGATGGTGGCGCCGAATTCGCCGAGTGCCTTGGCAAAACACAGGACCGCGCCGGCCAGCACGCCGGGCAGGGCAAGCGGCAAGGTGACAGTGGCAAAGGCGCGCGCCGGCGACGCGCCCAGTGTGGCCGCGGCCTGTTCGAGGCGCGGATCGATTGTCTCGATCGACAGCCGGATCGCCCTCACCATCAGCGGAAAACCCATCACTGCGCAGGCGAGCGCCGCACCGGTCCAGCGAAACGAGAACACCAGACCGAGATGCGCTTCGAGCCACTCACCGAGCGGGCCGCGGCGCCCGAAGGCGATCAGCAGCAGATAGCCCACCACCACCGGGGGCAGCACCAGCGGCAGATGGATCAGGCTGTCGAGCAGCGACTTGCCGACGAATCGACCACGTGCCAGCAGCAGCGCCACTGCCAGTGCCAGCGGCAAGGCCGCGATGGTGGCCACCGCAGCCACCTTCAGGCTCAGGCGCACTGCCATCCATTCGTCGACGCTCAACTCGAACACAGACCGTTCTCCGTGCGAAGGGTGCTCAGGGCACCGGCGCGATAAAGCCGCGCTCATTCAGCAGGGCGACTGCGGCCGGTGAGCGCAGAAACTCGGCAAAGCGGGCAGCACTGTCGGTGCCGCTGATCGCGCCGCCTTTGTCTGCCGATGTCGAGCGCACGGCCAGCGCCATCGGATAGACGATCGGCGGATGGGCGTCGGAGGGAAAGCGTGACAGCACTTTCACCCCAGGTTCGGCGCGCGCATCGGTGGCATAGACGATGCCCACCGGCGCCTCGCCGCGGGCCACCAGCAGCAGCGCCGCACGAACATTCTCGGTCATGGCCAATCGCTGCGACACCGACGACCAGACACCGAGCGACTCGAGCGCGGCCCGCGCATAGCGGCCGGCCGGCACGGTGCGCACATCGGCCAGGGCCAGGCGCCCCGATGCACCGAGGGCCGAGATGAGATCGAATCGGGGGGCTGCCTGCAGGCTCAGCGGTGAGCCGGCAGCAGTGATCAGGACCAGCCGATTGCCGGCGAGGTTGACCCGCGATCCGGGCTGCACGCGGCCGCTTTGCTGCAGCGTGTCCATCCAGGCCGCATCGGCGCTGATCACCAGATCGAAGGGCGCGCCATGCTCGATCTGCCGAACCAGAGTCGGCGTACCGCCATAGGCGATCACCGGGGGCAGACCGCCCTGAGCGACCCAGGCGCGGGCCAGATCATTGAGCACTTCCTTGAGGCTGATGGCGGCCAGCACGCGCGGGCCGGTCTCGGCCGCATTCGCGGCGGTCAGGCCAGCGCTGGATGCGCAAACACCGATGGCGAGCGCGATGGCGAGCGCCTTCGCCCACAGACATCGCCTCAGCAAATCGGCATGCAAATGAGCGGCATGCAAATGAGCGGCACGCAAATGAGCGGCACGTAAATGAGCGCCAGGCAAGTCAGCACCGCGCTTGCAACCGGCCGCTGCCAACTCGGATCGCATCGCGGGCGGCGGCTGCGGCATGGCGCGAGGTCGATCAGGTGTTCTGAACCACGATCGACGGAAACTTCGACGACATGTCTTTCGCGGTCTCGGCCACCTTGACCGCCATGCGACGGGCGATCTGCCGGTAGGCCGCCGCAATCGGACCGTCGGGCTCGGCCACCACCGTGGGGCGGCCCGAGTCGGTCTGCTCGCGGATGCGGATATCGAGCGGCAGTGCGCCGAGATACTCCACGCCGAAGTCAGCGGACATGCGCGCGCCGCCGCCCTGGCCAAAGATGTGCTCGGCATGGCCACACTGGGAACAGATATGAATTGCCATGTTCTCGACCACCCCGAGGATCGGAATGCCGACCTTCTCGAACATCTTCAGGCCCTTGCGGGCATCGAGCAGTGCGATGTCCTGAGGCGTGGTGACGATGATCGCGCCGGTCACCGGGATTTTTTGCGACAGGGTCAGGTGGATGTCGCCAGTGCCGGGCGGCATGTCGATGATCAGATAGTCGAGATCGCGCCAGTTGGTGTCGCGCAGCAGTTGCTCGAGCG
>CAIKZV010000007.1 GCA_903831925.1 uncultured Burkholderiales bacterium | reverse complement strand
TCCGACGTCATTAAACAGCGAGTAAAGGACAAAGCCTGACCCGCCCACCAACAGTGCTACGAATAGTGCGATACCGGCAATACCGGGTTTGCCGGCGTTGTCGATGGGGCTGGTTGCAGCCGTGCTCGTCAGTGAAGTGGTCTGGTTCATGGTGCGTGCTTTTAAAAAATAATGTTTTTTAATTTTGTCAATATTGCGCGACCGCTGTGAGCGCGGTTGAACGCACTCGGCGCCGGTGGAGGTTAGGGGTCCGGTGTGACCGGGGCTTGACGATGACCGCGTCGGTCTAGGCGCGCCGCCCGAACCAGATCATCGACAGCAGGCCGGCCGCGATGGCGAGTATTGCAGCAAAGCCGGCAAAAAGCGCGGTGACTTCGGTTTCGCCGCGCTCCATGACGAAGCGGGCATTGAGCGCTTCATAGACCTTCTTCAGATCGGCTGCGGTGCCGGCGTGGTAGTACTCGCCGCGCGTCATGTCTGCGACGGCTTTGAGCGTTTCTTCGTCGAGTCGAACATAAGCCGACCAGCCGTCAAAGCCGATGGTGGCGCCCTCGACCGTGCCGAATCCGACGGTAAAGACCCGCACGCCGCGATCGGCCGCCATCCTGGCGACCTCGATCGGGTCGGGCCCTGTCGTACGACGTCCATCGGACAGCAATACGATGACGCCTGAGCTGTATGAGCCGGGTTTGACCGGGGCGCGAGGCGCCGGGGCCGAAGCGCTGCGACCGGCGTCGCTTCGGCCGCTCCGGCCGAACACGACCGATTCGACATCGATGCCGTCATCCGGAAACAGCGTGGCGAGTGCCACCACCAGCGCGCTGCCAGTGGCGGTGCCGCGCTGAAGCTGGAAGCGGTCGATGGCCGCGATCAGGTCTTCGCTGTTGTCGGTGGGTTTCTGGACCAGCTGTGCCGAGCCGCCAAACGACACGATGCCGATTCTCGAGCGTGGAGGATGGTCTTCGATGAAGGCCTTTGCCGCGACCTGCGCGGCGCTGATGCGGTCGGGCTGCACATCTGTGGCGCGCATGCTCAGCGACACATCGATGGCCAGCAGGATCGTGTGAAACTGGGAGGGAAGTGTGACTACGGCGGTGGGCCGGGCAATCGCGATCAGCCCGGATGCCAGCGCAGTCAGCATCAGCGCTGGCGGAACAAAGCGCCGCCATCCCTGCCGTGGACCGATCGCTTCGCGCACGATGGCCAGGCTGGGATAGATCAGGGCCTGCTTTCGGCGGCGCATCAGCCACAGGTATCCCAGGACGCAGGCCGGCAGGACGGGCAGCATCCAGAGCATCTGTGGCCACAGGAAGGACATCGGCGTTTGTCTGTTCAGAGCGTGTCGGGTCGCCGATCGTCAAGCCGAACGGCATTGATGCTTTATAGCACCGTGCAGTGCTGCGAATCTGCCGGATACCTGATCGAGTGGCATCGGAATGACCTGCTTCGCATCTACTGATCGTCGGGAATCGGGTAAGGTAAGGGCTCAAAGGGGACAAACGACTTGGCCAAACCAAACTATCAGTATGAAAAGCGGCAGCGTGAGCTTGCCAAAAAGGCGAAGAAGGCCGAAAAGGCCGCTCGCAAATCGACTGACAAGCCTGATGACGACAGCCCCGAGTTGTCAGTTGATGGGCTGACGCCTGGCGAAGGTGCCGGCGAGTCGGGCGCAAGCCCAGCGACCGAGCCGACAGCGTGATCAGCCAGTCGGCGGTCTCGTCTAGCAGGACGAGTCCCCGACAATCCACCCATGGAATCAGTCGACGCAGTTGTCATCGGTGCGGGGGTGGTCGGTCTTGCGGTGGCACGCGAACTGGCCGCGGCCGGACGCGAGGTGCTGATCCTCGAGGCCGAGTCGCATTTCGGCACCCAGACCTCGTCGCGCAACTCTGAAGTCATTCACGCCGGCATCTATTACCCGACCGGGACGCTCAAGGCGCGGCTGTGCGTTCAGGGGCGCGCGATGCTCTATCGATATTGCGCTGAGCGCGGTGTGGCGCATCGCCAGGTCGGCAAGGTGCTTGTGGCCGCCACCGAGGATGAGCAGCCTGCATTGGCCAAGTATGCCCATCAGGCGGCGATCAACGGCGTGGTGCTCGAGCCGCTTGATGCGGCAGGTGTGAGCCGGCTGGAGCCTGAGGTCACAGCGGTCAGCGGTCTGTGGTCGCCTTCCACCGGCATCATCGACAGCCATGGCCTGATGCTGGCGCTGCTGGGTGATGCGCAGGCGCGCGATGCGATGCTCGTGGTGCAGACCCCGGTGACCGGTGTTCGGGTGAGCGATCGGGGTTTTGAGCTCAGCACCGGTGGCGCTGATCCGATGCGCTTGCGCTGTCGGCTGCTGATCAATTCGGCGGGCCTGGCGGCCCAGCAGGTGGCGGCGTCGATCGAGGGGCTCGCGCCGCATCATGTGCCGCCAGCGCACTATGCCAAGGGCCATTATTTTTCGCTCGCCGCGCGCTCGCCGTTTACGCATCTGGTTTATCCGATGCCTGATGAAGCCGGGCTCGGCATTCACGTGACCCTCGATCTGGCCGGGCGATGCAAGTTCGGACCCGATGTCACCCGATGGCTGCCGGCTCCTGACTACGCGTTCGAAGACGGCCTGGAGGAACGGTTTGCGGCCGCGATTCGCCGCTACTGGCCGGGCTTGCCCGAGGGCGCGCTGCAGCCCGATTACACCGGTGTTCGACCCAAGGTCAGTGGTCCGGGGCAGGCGGCTGGCGATTTTATCCTGCAGGGACCGGCGACCCATGCGGTGGCGGGTCTGGTCAATCTTTTCGGGATCGAGTCGCCGGGACTCACCGCGTCGCTGGCCATTGCGCGCGAGATTGCAGTGATGCTTGGCCTCAACACGATGGTGAACCATGACTGAGTCCCCGAAAGCGCCCGGTCCGGTGAAACCAGTGACTGCGAGCCTGCCCGGCTGGCAGATCGATTTCGTTCATTGGCCCTATCCGGGAGTGATCGCTCATCGGGGTGCCGGGCGGCTAGCGCCTGAAAACACGCTCGCGGCGATGCGAGTGGGCGCCTCGCACGGTCATTCGATGTTCGAGTTCGATGTGAAGCTCACCGGCGATGGCAAACCGATCCTGATGCACGATTCGAGTCTGGAGCGCACCACCAACGGCCGGGGCCTGGCGGGCACGGCGACCTTGTCAGAAATCGCGCAGCTCGATGCCGGTTCCTGGTTGGGCCCGGCCTGGGCGGGCGAGCCGGTGCCGACCTACGCCAATGTCGTGGCATGGCTGCTTGCCAATCGAATGCTTGCCAATGTCGAGATCAAGCCCAGTCCAGGGCGCGAGGCCGAGACCGGCGCGGTGGTTGCGATGGCCTCCGCGATGGCGTGGCAGGGCTGCGCGATTCCGCCGCTGCTGTCGTCGTTTTCGCCTGAGGCGCTGGCCGCGGCCCAGCGGGTGATGCCGACACTGCCGAGGGCATTGCTGCTGCATCGCTGGCCTTCGGACTGGCTTGCCCAGCTCAAGCGGCTGGAGTGCGTGGCGATCGATGTCAATCATGAAATACTCGATCGCGAGCGCATCGAGCGGGCGCGAGGCGAGGGCTTTCGGGTACTGACCTACACGCCGAACGATCCGGCGCGGGTCGAGCAATTGCGTGAGTGGGGCGTCGACTGCGTCATCACCGATGCGATTGATCTGATCCGGCCATGACATGAGACCAATAACGAGGAGACGACGATGCAGCAGCTAGCCGTGCATGACCGGGTGAGGGTGACGATCGAGGGCGGCGTGGCCGATGTCAGGCTGGTGCGCGCGGACAAGATGAATGCGCTCGATCAGCTGATGTTCGATGCGCTGGTGGCCACCGGCAAGGATCTGATCACCCGGCCGGGGGTGCGCGCGGTCGTGGTCTCGGGCGAGGGGCGGGCCTTTTGCGCGGGGCTCGACATGGGCCGCTTCGAGAAGATGGCCGACAAGCCGGCTGATGGTGTTGCGGGCGTCTCCAATGAAATGCGTCTTGGTCCCCGCAGCCATGGCATTGCCAATGGTGCGCAATATGTGGCGATGGTCTGGCGAGACATCCCGGTGCCGGTCATC
The DNA here is from genome assembly GCA_903831925.1 of uncultured Burkholderiales bacterium. Lineage (GTDB taxonomy): Bacteria > Pseudomonadota > Gammaproteobacteria > Burkholderiales > Burkholderiaceae_E > UBA4615. Next base: position 12,332 of record CAIKZV010000007.1, on the reverse strand, counting down.
GCCGCCGTGCATGGTGTGGCCTTCGGTGGTGGCTTTCAGTTGGCGCTCGGTGCCGATATCCGCTTTGTGACCCCGGATGCACGGATGTCGGTGATGGAGATCAAGTGGGGGCTGGTGCCCGATATGGCTGGCGTGCTTCTGATGCGTGGCCTGGCCCGTGACGACGTGATTCGTGAGCTGACCTTCAGCGGACGGATTTTTGATGGCGTTGAAGCGCAGTCGCTTGGTTTTGCGACACGTGTCTGCGCCGATCCGCGCGAGCAGGCCCTCGCGCTGGCCCATGAGATTGCCGGACGCAACCCGGACGCGATCCGGGCTGGCAAGCGGCTGCTCAACCTGCCGGCGGCTACGAGTGGCGCAGCGGTCTTGCAGGCCGAATCGGATGAACAGATCAAGTTGCTGGGCAGCCCGAATCAGGTCGAGGCGGTGGCGGCGGCGCTGCAAAAACGGGCGCCGAATTTTCGCGACTCAGTCTGATTGGGTCCTGACACGCTTGACTGCGTTGTGCCAGCCCTGGATGCGGCTGGCAGCCTCGTCGCGAGACATCGACGGCTCAAAGATGCGATCGACGCGCCAGTGTTGTGCGACCTCGTCGGCGCTTTCGAAGAACCCGCTGCCGATCCCGGCCAGCGAGGCTGCGCCAAGCGCTGTCGTTTCGAGCACCTGGGGACGCACCACCGGCACTCCGAGCAGGTCGGCCTGGAACTGCATCAGCAGGTTGTTGGCCGATGCGCCGCCATCGACTCGCAGTTCGGTCAGCGGTTTGGGTGAGTCGCGTTGCACCGCTGACAGCAGATCGGCGCTCTGAAAGGCGATCGCTTCGAGTGCGGCGCGTGCGATGTGCGCGCGGGTCGCGCCGCGGGTCAGACCGAGCATTGCGCCGCGAGCGTCGGGATCCCACCAGGGTGCGCCCAGACCGGTGAACGCCGGTACCAGATGCACGCCGGCGGTATCGGGCACCGAGGCCGCGAGCGCCTCGATGTCGTGGGCTGAGGGGAAAAGGCCCAGGCCGTCACGCAGCCATTGGACCAGCGCGCCGGCGACAAACACACTGCCTTCGAGCGCGAAGCGCCGCTGCGGGCCGCTCGGTGTTTCGAGCGTCCAGGCGGCGGTCGTGAGCAGGCCCTGGGTCGAGGCTTGAGGATGCTCACCGGTATTCATGAGCAGAAAACAGCCCGTGCCATAGGTGTTTTTGGCCATGCCCGGGTCGAAGCAGGCTTGCCCGAACAAGGCTGCCTGCTGGTCACCGGCGATCCCGGCCAGCGGCAGTCGGCGGCCTTCGAGTTCGATGTCGCCGATATGCCCGGAAGAGGGTGCGATCACCGGCAGCATCGAGCGGGGGACGCCGAAGACCTCCAGCAGCGAGTCGCTCCAGGTGCCGGACTGCAGGTCGAATAGCTGGGTGCGACTGGCGTTGGAGGGGTCGGTGACATGCAGCGCGCCGCCCGACAGTTGCCAGGCCAGCCAGGTGTCGATCGTGCCGAAGGCGAGCTCACCACGATCGGCACGATTGCGTGCACCGGGAATGTGATCGAGCAGCCAGGCGATCTTGGTCGCAGAAAAATACGGGTCGAGGACCAGGCCGGTCTGCTTGCGGACCATTGGCTCATGCCCGGCGGCTCGCAGCTGTGCGCAGCGTTCGGCGGTGCGGCGGTCCTGCCAGACGATTGCCGGGGCGATCGGTATGCCGCTTGCACGGTCCCAGACGACGGTGGTTTCGCGCTGGTTGGTGATGCCGACGGCATGGACGTCGGCGATCGAGACACGGGCCTTGGCGAGTACCTCGGCGATGGTCGCGCGCTGGCTCGCCCAGATCTCGTTGGCGTCATGCTCGACCCAGCCTGGGTGCGGGAAGGATTGTGCGAACTCGCGCTGGGCGATCGAGACCGGCGCGCCGGTCCGATCGAAGAGCATCGCGCGGGACGAGGTTGTGCCCTGATCAAGGGCCAGCAGCAGTGGGCGGTGGGAGGGTGTCGGCATGGTCTGCTTAGTGTAGCTGGCGATGATCGTGGGTCTGCAAAGGCCTGGTCATCCGAAGACGCCTTGCAGGAACCATCCGCTGTCGGTATCGGCCAGGCGCGTCCGGTAGATCCAGACCCAGCCGGTCGATTCGCCCTGCGCGATGAAGTAGTCGCGCTGCACCCGGTATTCGTCCCACCAGCCGGTTTCGATTCGCTCGGGGCCGGCCAGCAACGTCAGGGGGCCATGCCACCAGGGGCGATGGTGGCGTTCGGCGAGCGGGACCGGTTCGTTGAGCAGCCACAGGGGGCGGGGCATGCCGGGCAATGGCGTGTCGGGCTGACGGCCAGGGTAATCGACCGCCTCGGCGCGATAGGCGACTTCGGGCCGGTGATCGGCGACCAGCAGCAAGCGTTGCACCTGGTCGTGCCCGAGTCTGGATTGCAGCCTTTCGATCAGCCGCGACAGCCCTTCGGCGTCGCTGGCCTGCGTCGGGAACAGCTCGCCGTGGGTGCCGGGCAAGGCCACGACCGTCGTGCAGTCGAGTCGCAGCGTATGAACCGGTGCCGGCAGCTTCACGATGGCGAGTCGTTCGCGCAGCACTGTGAGCAGTCGCTGCGGGTCGCGGCTGGGCTGTGTCAGTCGCAGCGTGATTCGGGTGTCCTCGCAGGAGTGGCGCCCGCTGTCGTGCTCGGCGCTCAGCAGTGCCTCACGGGTGGCGCATCGGCGGGCGGCAAGCCAGCCGCACAATTGAAGCAGCAGGCGATGCGAGGCAAAGAGCAGCGCCTCGGCATGGTCGACCTGTGCGAGCAGTTCGAGGCGCACCGAAAATCGGGCGGGTGCTTCGAACCAGCGCCGCGGATCGGCCTGATGGCCCAGCGCCGCATCGATTTCGAAGAGCAGAGCCTTGCCGTAACGCTTTGCCAGCCCTGCTCGAGGCAGGCGCGCGAGGTCGGCAAAGCAGCGCACGCCGATGGAAGCGAGCGCTGTGCGATGGGGCGCGGCCGCGGCAAGCTGCTCGATTGGCAGTGATGCGAGGGCTGCCGTCAGCAGTGATTCGTGTTCGATACAGGCCCCGTCTTGCCAGCCTGCCAGCAGCCAGGCGCCAAGCGCTGTCGGTGCGGTGGCTAGCCGCGCAGTGAAGCCGAGCGCATCCAGCCCTTGTCGGATGCGTGCCAACAGGCGTTCGTGTCCGCCGAACAGTCGCAGACTCGCCTCGATTTCGATGAGAACGCTGTCGGGTGGCTGCAGACTGACGCAGGGCGTGAACTGCAGCAGCCAGCCGGCGATCTGCTCGAGCGCCGCATGGTCGAGTATCGGGTTGTGTTCGATGATCTGGAGCGAGGAGGCCATGGAGAGCGCACTGGCTCGTCGCAGCCCCGGTCGGATGCCCAGGGCTTGCGCCGGCTCGCTGGCCTGAAGCACTTGCAGGCGGTTGCAGACCGCCAGGATCGGCGGGTCTTCTTGCCCTCGTAATGCGCAATCGAGTGCCAGCCGATGGCAGCGCACGGCGATCCAGAGCATGTCTGCATGCCCCGGTCAGTGCCGACGGGCAGGCGGGCGTGGCAGGCTGCTGTGCCGCGGGTCGATCAGTGATGCAGGGGGCGCAGCATGCGCGGTGCTGAGAAGTTTGGGTGGCGCGGCAGGCACCGGCTCGGGACTGGGCACCGGTGCCCGGGAGTGATGCAAGGGCAGATCAGTCCGGTTGATGCGCAGCGCCGAAGGCGGTTGCGGCAGATCAAGCACAAGGGGCTGAGCCAGCACCGGACCGCGACGCTTGAGGATCTGGACCGACAGCTGTTGACCCGGGCGCGGCAACAGCAGCAGTCGAAGCGGCGCGGGTGAGGCTTCGAACTGAGCCGGCAGTTCGCGGAACAGAAAGACCGGGCCACGTGTCGCTTGCGCCGCCAGTTGCATTCGCCGCAGGTGTTCAGGGCGGGTTCGACCTTGAGGCAGCCAGGCCAGCAGGGTGCCGAAGCTCGCGCTGCGCAAGATCTGTTCGACCGCCCACAGTCGGTCGGCGGCTTGTGTGGCCTGGATGACGATCAGGTAATCGAGGTCGATGCCGAAGGAGGCCAGGGCCGGGGCATAGGGCATATGCGGCGGGCCGAGCAGGATGGCCAGCTTGCGCTCGCGGGTCAGGCGTTTGAGGATGGGCACGATCAGCCTCAGTTCACCGATGCCGGGGTTGCGAGCGATCAGCTCGGTGGGCATGCCCAGTGGCCAGCCGCCCCCGGGCAACTGCGCGTCGAGTTGGGTGAAGCTGCTGGGCAGCGCGGCGACGCCCCCGTGGCCGATCTGGTCAGCGCGCCAGACCCCGGGGATCAGTGCGGGGGATGAGGGCGTGGGGGCGGGCGCTGACATCACAGGCGCGGCTTGGGCCATGAAGGAGGCAGGGCGGGTGAGCTGTGAGGGTCACAGGGACTTGGTGGTTCGCACCAGGCCCACGCCGATGCCTTCGAGTGCGAAGTCGCTGCTGCGCGCATCCACAATGATCGGCTGGAAATCGGGGTTTTCAGGCAGCAGTTCGATGGTGCTGCCGCGGCGGCGAAAGCGTTTGACGGTGACCCCGCCATCGACGCGAGCCACGACGATCTGGCCGTTTCGGGCGTCGACCGCCTGGCGAACGGCCAGGAGATCGCCTTCGAGAATGCCTGCGTCGCGCATGCTCATGCCGCGTACCTTGAGGAGATAGTCGGGTTTCTCGGTGAACAGCTTGGGATCGAGGGCGTAGCTGGCTTCGATGTGCTCCTGCGACAGGATCGGGCTGCCGGCAGCGACCCGTCCGACCAGAGGCAGGCTCAGGGCGATCTGGACCATGCTGGCCCCTATGCTCCGCTCGGAGTCGTCGTCCATGCCCGGGAGCATCTTGAGGCGGATGCCACGCGATGCGCCTGAGGTCAGTTCGAGGACACCCTTGCGGGCCAGTGCCTTAAGGTGCTCTTCGGCTGCGTTGGCCGAGCGAAATCCGAGTTTGGCGGCGATTTCGGCCCGTGTAGGCGGAAAGCCGGTGTCGGCAATATGCTGACGGATGAGTCCGAGAATTTCGTGTTGTCGGGTGGTCAGATCGCGCATGGCGTATCAACTCGGTAGGGCGGCACAGGGAGGGTGTCGACTGGTGAATCTCGATGACTGTATTTTTATACAGTTGTTCGAATTTTGCAAGCGGGTCTGCGCATGCGAGCTGTTCTTCTGCAGATCAGCCGAAAAGCAGAGATTCAGGCAGATTCCTGCCGATCGGCGCCAATTTCCAGTCAGGTGAAAAGCCTGTCTGCACGATCACTATCGAAAAATTCAACTTTTGAAAAAAATTTTGTTTTTGTTGACAAGTAATCCTAAGTAATTAGTGTCTGGCGCGATCCTTTGTGGCACATTGGGCAGGCGCAGCGCCCACGCTCGCTTCGATACCCGTTTGATCTGTCCGGAATGCCTGCGCTGTAAGTTGTCCTGGCCGAACCGAACTCGACATCAGTGATCGATATGTCTGCGGGCAGCAGCGTTTGACTCAGCAAAGCCCGGATCGTCGTCGAAAAGCCAAGGCCTCACCAGCGCCCTGTTCTGTTCGTTGTCGACCTCGGATCGCAGTCAACCTATTGAACTCGAGGCCAATCAATGAGCACAAAGATCTACGTCGGCAACCTTCCCTGGCGCGCCACCGATGCCCAACTCAACGACATGTTTGCCGTTCACGGCGAAGTGATCGAGGCGCGCATCATCAACGACCGCGAAACCGGCCGCTCGCGCGGTTTCGGCTTCGTGACGATGGCGTCGAATGAGCATGCCCAGAATGCGATTCGCGCCCTCAACACCACGCCGCTCGAAGGCAGAGCGCTGGTTGTGAACGAAGCCCGCGAACAGCAGGGCGGCGGCGCAGGCGGTGGTGCGCGTCGCAGCAGCGGCAATGGGGGCTACGGCGGCGGTGGCGGCGGAGGTGGCTACGGCGGCGGCGCTGGTGGAGGTGGTGGTTACGGCGGCGGCGGTGGCGAAGGCGGCCAACGGCGCCCCCGCCAGTACTGACCGACGTCTGACGACGCAGGGCGGCTAGAGCTGCCCTGGTCCGCGAGTCAGTGCCGCGTCAGCGGCCGGCCGCTGCTGACTCGAACTGGGTGCTGTCGATCGGGCACCCGGTATTTGCCTTGAGGGTCTCGAGGGTGATGTCGGGCGCCAGTTCGCGCAGGATGAGCCCCTTGTCGCCCACTTCGAGCACACCCAGATCGGTGATGATCAGGTCGACCACGGCAACGCCTGTCAGGGGCAGATTGCAGTCGCTCAGGATCTTGAGATCGACCCCGCCATCCTTGCGCTTCGCGGTGTGTTCCATCAGGACGATGACTCGGCCGACACCGGCCACCAGATCCATCGCACCGCCCATTCCCTTGACCATCTTGCCGGGGATCATCCAGTTGGCGAGGTCGCCTCGCTCAGAGACCTGCATCGCTCCGAGGATCGCCAGATTGATCTTGCCGCCGCGGATCATCCCGAAAGAATCGGCCGAGGCGAAAATCGATGAGCCTGGCAGCGGCGTCACCGTCTGCTTGCCGGCATTGATCATGTCGGCGTCAATCTCGTCTTCTGTCGGGAACGGGCCGATGCCGAGCAGGCCATTTTCGGACTGCAGCCACACTTCCATATCGGCCGGCACATGATTGGCCACCAGGGTCGGCAGGCCGATTCCAAGATTCACATAAAAACCGTCGCGCAGTTCGCGCGCGGCGCGCGCTGCCATTTCATCGCGGTTCCAGGCCATCAGACAGCTCCTTGCCGGGCAGGGCGGGTGGTGCGCTGCTCGATGCGTTTTTCGGGCGACGGGTTGAGGACCAGCCGGTTGACGTAGATGCCGGGCAGATGCACAGCATCCGGATCGATCTCGCCGTTGGGCACGATCACTTCGACTTCGGCAATCGTCAGACGCCCCGCCATCGCGACGTTCGGGTTGAAGTTTCGTGCCGTGCGGCGAAACACCAGATTGCCCGACTGATCGGCTTTCCAGGCCTTGACCAGCGACACATCGGGAACCAGCGCACGTTCCATCAGATAGGTGTGACCGTCGAATTCACGGGTTTCCTTGCCCTCGGCCACGATCGTGCCGACGCCGGTCCGGGTAAAGAAGGCCGGAATCCCGGCGCCGCCTGCCCGCAGCTTTTCAGCCAGGGTGCCCTGAGGTGTGAAATCGAGTTCGAGTTCGCCGGCCAGATACTGACGCTCGAATTCCTTGTTCTCGCCGACATAGCTGGCGATCATCTTGCGAACCTGACGGGTCGCCAGCAGCAGCCCGAGACCGAATCCGTCGACCCCGGCATTGTTCGAAATGCAGGTGAGGTTGCGCACGCCGCTGTCACGCAGCGCAGCGATCAGCGCTTCGGGAATGCCGCACAGGCCAAAGCCGCCGACAGCGATCATCTGGCCATCGGCCACGACATCTGAGAGCGCCGCAGCCGCGCTCGAATAAAACTTGCTCATGGTGGGAGAGTCCTTTCGCCATCGATGGCGGGCAGTCGTTGATCCTACCGTTGATCGCTGCACCGCATCAACCGGCGAATGACTGGATCCGGTCAGATTCGATGATCTGCAGTCCGGCTTCCCCCCGTAGGACAGCATCGACCATGCACCTCGCCACAGCGCTGACGCTGACCGGTCGCCAGCGGGCCGGTACCAGCCGGGCGATCGGGCGTATGAGGGCGAGGGACAGCCGTTCGGCCGGGCGCACCTCACTGCGGCGGGCATCGAGCAGGGAGGGTCTGAGGATTGTGATCGACTCATAGCCCGAGCTGCTCAACTGGGCTTCGGCCTCGCCTTTGACGCGATTGTAGAAAACCGATGACCTTGAATCGGCGCCCAGGGCGGACACCGCTGCCAGACGCGATGCGCCGATCTGCCGCCCAAGGCGGGCCACCTTCACGACCGCATCGAAGTCGACGCTGCGAAATGCCGCTTGTGATCCGGCGTTGCGAAGGGTCGTGCCCAGGCAGATGTAAACATCGTCAATGCCGGTCATGCCCGCGACGCCGCCCGCATCTGAATAATCGAAGACATGCTGAACAAGCTTGCCGGCCTCCGCCGATACCGGAACCGGCAAAGTCCGACGTACCAGGGCGTGGATTTCGGAGTAGGCCGGTTCGGCCAGCAAGTGCGCCAGCAGCCTCGACCCGACTGCGCCGCTGGCGCCTGCGATCAGGGCGCGTCGGGAGGACGGCACGGGCAGGCTCACATGCCGGGGTAGTTCGGGCCGCCGCCGCCTTCCGGCACCACCCACACGATGTTCTGGGTCGGGTCCTTGATGTCGCAGGTCTTGCAGTGCACGCAGTTCTGGGCGTTGATCTGCAGCCGATCGCTGTTGTCTTCGTTTTTCACGTACTCATAGACACCGGCCGGGCAATAGCGTGACTCCGGGCCGCCATAGCGCGCCAGGTTGATCGACACCGGCACGCTCGCGTCTTTCAGCGTGAGGTGGATCGGCTGGTTTTCTTCGTGATTGGTGTTGGAGATGAAGACCGAGGAGAGCCGGTCGAAGGTCAGCTTGCCGTCGGGCTTGGGATAGACGATCGGCTGAAACGACGACGCCGGTTTCAGGCACTCGTGGTCGGCATGCTGATGATGCAGCGTCCAGGGGATCTTGCCGCCCAGCACCTTCTGCTCGATGCCGGTCATCACCGTGCCCAGCACCAGACCCTTGGCCATCCACTGCTTGAAGTTGCGCGCGCGATAGAGTTCGTCGTGCAGCCAGGAATTCTTGAAGGCCTGCGGGTAGGCCGAGAGCTCGTCGGCGCTGCGCCCGGCGCCGATCGCCTCGAAGGCGGCTTCGGCGGCCATCATGCCGGTCTTGATCGCGGCATGACTGCCCTTGATGCGCGAGGCGTTCAGAAAGCCGGCATCGCAGCCGATCAGTGCACCACCCGGAAAGACCGTCTTGGGCAGCGACATCAGGCCGCCTGCGGTAATGGCGCGAGCGCCATAGCTCAGCCGCTTGCCGCCCTCGAGGGTGGGCCGGATCGCCGGATGGGTCTTGTAGCGCTGGAATTCTTCAAAGGGCGACAGCCACGGGTTCTGATAGGCCAGGCCCACGACGAAGCCGACCGCCACCAGGTTCTCGCCGAAGTGATAGAGAAAAGACCCGCCGTAGGTATCGTTCTCGAGCGGCCAGCCGGCGGTATGCACCACCAGACCCTTGCGATGTTTGGCGGGCTCGATTTCCCAGAGTTCCTTGATGCCGATGCCATAAGTCTGCGGGTCGCTGTCGGCATCGAGCTTGAAGCCCGAGATCAGCTGTTTGCCCAGATGGCCGCGCGCCCCTTCGGCAAAGAGCGTGTATTTGGCGAGCAGTTCCATGCCGGGCTGAAAGTTCGAGGTCGGCTCGCCGTCGCGGCCCACCCCCAGATTGCCGGTCGCCACGCCGCGAACCGCACCGCTCTCGGTATAAAGGATCTCGGCTGCGGCAAAGCCCGGATAGATCTCGACACCAAGCGCCTCGGCCTGCTGACCGAGCCAGCGCACCACATTGCCCAGGCTGACGATGTAGTTGCCGTGATTGCGAAGGCAATCCGGAATCGCCCAATTCGGGGTGCGAATGGCGCGCGACTCGGTCAGAAAAAGCACTTCGTCTTCGGTGACTTCGGTATCGAGCGGCGCGCCCTGTTCCTTCCAGTCGGGGATGAGCTCGTTGAGCGCACGCGGGTCCATGACCGCGCCCGACAAGGTATGCGCACCGATTTCCGAGCCCTTCTCGATCAGGCAGACCGCGAGCTCCTGATTGGCTGCAGCCGCGAGCTGCTTTAAGCGGATCGCAGCGCTCAGGCCGGCGGGGCCGCCGCCGACGATCAGCACGTCGAACTCCATTGAATCCCGTTGAATGTCCATGTCCGCTTTTCCTAGAAGATCCGCGATTCTCGCCAAAGCGGCTCGGCGGCGCAAACCGGGGGATTGCCGGGTCGACCGGTGTGCGATCATCGACGCCCCTTCAGGAGCCGATGCGATGACCGATCAGATCAAGTTCGACCTCTCCGACAAGACTGCGCTGGTGACCGGTGCGTCAAGCGGTCTGGGCAACCGCTTTGCCCGTGTCCTGGCCGCCCATGGCGCGACCGTCGTGCTGGCCTCTCGCCGAGTCGAGCGGCTCAAGGAGCTTCGCGCTGAAATCGAAGCCGAGGGCGGCAAGGCGCACGTGATCGGCATGGACGTGAACGATCCGCAGGCGATCGCTGACGGCGTGCTGCGCGCCGAAGCCGAGTCGGGGCCGATCGATATCCTGATCAACAACTCGGGTGTCAGTACGACCCAGCGGCTGGTCGATGTCACCCCCGAAGATTTCGATTTCGTCTTCGATACCAATACGCGCGGCGCTTTTTTCGTCGCCCAGGCAGTTGCCCGCCGGATGATCGAGCGGGCACGCACCGAGCCCGACCGCTCAGCCCGGATCGTCAATGTCGCCTCGATGGCCGGCCTCAAGGTGCTCGCCCAGATCGGCATTTACAGCATGAGCAAGGCGGCCGTGATTCAGATGACCCGTGCCATGGCACTCGAGTGGGCGCGCTACAACATCAATGTCAATGCGATCTGCCCGGGATACATCAGTACCGAACTCAATGAGCACCATTGGGAGAGCGATGCCGGGCGCAAGCTGGTCTCGATGCTGCCGCGCAAGAGGCTGGGCATGCCGGAAGACCTCGACGGACTGCTGCTGCTGCTGTCGTCCGACCAGGCGCGCTTCATCAATGGCGCCGTGATCTCGGCGGATGATGGGTTCGGTGTGACCTGAGCTCAGTGCAGGCTGTCCTTGTCTTTGACATGCTTTTGCGCGCGGCGCAGCAGAAACCACACCGCCAGCACGATCGGCACCACTGCCAGACCGGTTGCCAGCTCGGCGGCGATCGGCGCGCCGCCCTTTTCGATGGCTTTAAAAAGGTAACTGGCCAGGCCGATCGTGTAGTACGAGATCGCGGCGACCGACAGGCCTTCGACCGTCTGCTGCAATCGCAGCTGCAGAGCCGCCCGCTCGTTGAGCGCGTTGAGCAGCGCCTGATTCTGTCGCTCGCGATCGATCTCGACCCGTGTGCCCAGCAGCGCGGTGGCGCGGGCGACACGCGCCGACACCGATTCAAGCCGACCTCTGACCGCCTCGCAATAATTCATCGCCGGCTCGAAGCGACGCTGAAGAAATTTGCTCGGCGTCTGCATCCGGTCCAGGCGCGATTCACGCAGGTCGCTCAGGTTGTGTCTGACCAGCCGGTGATAGGCGCGGCCGGCATCGAGCCGATAGGCGCTGTAGGTCGACAGCTGCTCGATATCGGCTGAGAGTCGGGTGATGTTGTGCAACATCTCGGGTTCTTCGCTGGTCGGCGCGAGATCGAGTCGACCAACCAGGCTGGCCAGGTTTGGCTCGATGGCGCGCAGCGCCTGGTCGAGTTCGCGGGCCTCCGGAAAGGCGAGCATCGCCATCATCCGGTAGACCTCGATGTCGATGATCCGCTGAACGGTGCGACCGAGCTGGGCCGCATCGCTGTCGAGGTTAATCAGCAAAAAGCGCCCGAAGCCGGTGTCGTCGAGCTTGAAGGTGGCGTAGAGGTTGACCGCCTTGCCACTGATTTCGGCGCCGATCAGTCCGCCGAGGCCAGTCGGGTCGCTGATGCCGAACGCCTTTTTCGCAAAGCTGATTTCGGTGGCCGGATCATCGACGGGCAGCACCGTCAGGCGAACGCCGGCGATCATCTGGTTGGGATCGAGGGCCAGCCACTGCGCAATCAGCCGGTCAGCGGCATTCGGGGCGAAAGGCTCGGATCTCGAGCAGTCGGGATCGTAGACGGTGTAGTCATGGAATTCGCCGTGCCATTCCCATCGGATCCGCAAGGATCCGAACGCGGCGGTGAACTGGCCTTTGGGCGACGAGGGCGGCACGATGCCATTGGCGCTGCACCAGTCGAGCATCGCCTGCGGATAGTGGGGCTCCTGCAGCGAATGAATGACCGAGACATGCGAAATCGCATGCGGCGCCCCGATGGACAGGCGCGACCGGGTGTGAACTTCGTCGTGCAGTTCGGTGCGAAGCGGATGGGCGTTGAGCATCGCCGGAGATTCCGTTGAATGAGCGTCGAAGGCGCGATCATCACCCACGATCCGCTTGCCGGCCAACCCGTCGGGATTGGTATACTCAGAATTTCCCGGTTGGCCCTCATGACCAAATTCGTGTTTGTCACCGGTGGCGTGGTGTCTTCCCTCGGGAAAGGAATCGCTGCCGCCTCGATGGCTGCGCTGCTCGAGTCTCGCGGGCTGCGGGTCACGCTTCTCAAGCTCGACCCCTATATCAATGTTGATCCGGGCACGATGAGCCCGTTTCAGCACGGTGAGGTGTTCGTCACCGAAGACGGTGCCGAGACCGACCT
>CAIKZV010000006.1 GCA_903831925.1 uncultured Burkholderiales bacterium | reverse complement strand
GCCTGATCGATCCACTTCTGACGACGCGATGCACACTCGACCAGCCAGTTCGGATCGACCTCGAAGGCGGTCGCATAGATTTCGCGCAGATCAGCCGGAATACGGTCGATACGCGACAGACTGCCGTCAAAGAATTTCAGATCAGCCACCATCACTTCGTCCCAGAGACCGCGTTCCTTGAGGTCACGCACCAGATAATCGTTGACCACCGTGAACTCACCGGACAGATTCGACTTGACGTAGAGATTCTGGAAGGTGGGTTCGATGCAGGCTCCCACACCGATGATGTTCGAAATGGTTGCGGTCGGTGCGATGGCGATGCAGTTGGAGTTGCGCATACCGTACTGGGCAATGCGCTGGCTCAAGGATGCCCAATCCATGGTTTCGGAGTCGTCGACTTCGAGATAGCCGCCGCGCTGCTCGGCGAGCAGTTTGAGCGAATCTTTCGGCAGGATGCCGCGATCCCAGAGCGACCCCTTGAAACTCGGATACCGGCCCCGCTCCTCGGCGAGTTCGGTCGAGGCCCAGTAGGCGTAATAGCAGACCGCTTCCATTGAGCGGTCGGCGAATTCGACCGCCTGATGACTGGCATACGGGGTGCGCATCAGATGCAGGCAGTCCTGAAAGCCCATGATGCCAAGACCGACAGGCCGATGCTTCAGATTGGCGTTGCGTGCCTTGTTCACTGCGTAGTAATTGATGTCGATGACGTTGTCGAGCATGCGCATCGCGGTGGAGATCGTGCGCTTGAGCTTGGCTTCATCAAGCGCCCAGACGCCGTCTGCCGAGCGGACCATGTGCGCGACCATGTTGACCGAGCCGAGGTTGCAGACCGCGATCTCGCTGTCACCGGTATTCAGCGTGATCTCGGTGCAAAGATTGGAGCTGTGAACGACGCCCACATGCTGCTGCGGCGAGCGGATGTTGCAAGGATCTTTGAAGGTGATCCAGGGATGACCGGTCTCGAAGAGCATCGAGAGCATCTTTCGCCAAAGCGAGGTCGCCGGAACTGTCTTGAACAGCTTCAGCTCACCAGTGGCCGCCTTGCGCTCGTACTGCAGATAAGCGTCCTCGAAGGCGCGACCGTACTTGTCGTGAAGATCGGGGCAGTCGACCGGCGAGAACAGCGTCCAGTCGCGGTTCTCCATCACCCGTTTCATGAAGAGGTCGGGAATCCAGTTGGCGGTATTCATGTCATGGGTGCGACGCCGATCGTCACCGGTGTTTTTGCGCAGCTCGAGGAACTCCTCGATGTCGAGGTGCCAGGTCTCGAGATAGGCGCAGACCGCGCCTTTGCGCTTGCCGCCCTGATTGACCGCGACCGCAGTGTCGTTGACCACTTTCAGGAAGGGCACGACACCCTGGCTCTTTCCGTTGGTTCCCTTGATGTGGCTGCCCAGCGCGCGCACTGGCGCCCAGTCGTTGCCCAGGCCACCCGCGTACTTGGCGAGCAGTGCGTTTTCCTTGATGGCTTCGTAGATACCGTCGAGGTCGTCGGCGACCGTCGTCAGGTAGCACGATGACAGCTGCGAGCGCTGCGTTCCCGAATTGAACAGCGTGGGCGTCGAGCTCATGAAGTCGAAGCTCGAGAGGAGCTCGTAGAACTCGATCGCTCGAGATTCACGGTCGATTTCGTCAAGCGACAGACCCATTGCCACCCGCATGAAAAACGCCTGCGGCAACTCGATGCGCTGCTCGTCGACATGCAGGAAATAACGGTCGTAGAGGGTCTGCAGACCGAGATAGGAGAACTGGTTGTCGCGTTCGGCGTGCAGCGCCTGGCCGAGGCGCTGCAGATCGAACTGCCCGAGGCGGGCATCGAGCAGCCCCGCCTCGACACCGCGCTTGATGAAGCGCGGGAAGTATTCGGCATAACGGGTCGTCATGCCGGCCTGATCGACCTCATCAGCGAGCACTTCACGGCGGATCGTGTGCAGCAGGAGGCGTGCAGTGACCAGGCTGTAGGCCGGGTCGGTTTCGATCAGCGCGCGCGCTGACAGGATCGAGGACTTGTAGACCTCGTCGAGCGGGATGCCGTCGTAAATGTTCTTGAGCGTTTCGACCAGCACCTGGTCGGGATGCACGGTGTCACCCAGACCCAGGCAGGCCGCCTCGATCAGCGATTGCAGCCGAGCTTGATCGAGCGGCCGGATGACGCCGCCATCGAGGACATTGATGCGGCTTTCGGTCCGCTGACCGGAGGCCGCAGCCTGAGCCAGACGCGCAGCGCGCTCCTGCGACCGCTTTTCGCGATACAGGACATAGGACCGGGCCACCTCGTGCTCGCCCGAGCGCATCAGGGCCAATTCGACCTGATCCTGAATATCTTCGATGTGAAAGGTGCCGCCGGCCGGCTTGTTGCGCATCAGCGCCGCGACCACCGACTGGGTCTGAAGATCCACCAGCTCGCGAACCCGCGCCGACGCCGCACCTTGACCGCCGCTGACCGCCAGAAACGCCTTGGTCATCGCGACGGCAATCTTGCCCGGCTCAAACCCCACGACCGACCCATTTCGGCGGATCACTTTGAAGTCGACAAACCGCGCCGCGTCAGGACGACCATCGGCAGCGTCGGTCGCCGCGTTAACAAAGGATCCCGTTGTCAGAACGGTCGACCGCTGCGCGGTGCCTGCAACATTTTGCATCGGGTGAACTCCTGGATGATGAACGACCCCGCTCCATCGCGTGATCGGTATTGACGAAATGCCGGCAACTCACGTCACCGCCAAAAGGAAACGACTGGATGAAACGAAAATCGAAAGAAAGACCGTCCCGGCGCCCTTTCGCATCGGATTGACCGCGGGGCACTAGATCTGGGGTTTAGAGGTGTTGTTTGAACTAATTCTAGTGCCTGCGCTGCACTATCGCAAGCTCAGAAAACGGAAATTCAAATGGTTTGAGCAAAGGTCTGGGGCATCGCGCCTGCAAGCCGCATGGCGCCTCGGTTCCGCCTGTCGGATCCAGCAACCGCGTGTCAGATGGCCTGAAATGCCTGCGCAAGCGGCTTAAAAGCGTTACAAACCGTTCACAATCAAGGGTTAGAGCGGTCTGGCGGGCCGAATATCCGCTCAAGGCCGCATGGTTTCGTGGTCTCCAGATAGCGAGCCCAGTCGAACGTCGGACCCGGGTCATGCTTGCGACCGGGGGCGATGTCGCTGTGACCGACGACAAAACGCAACGGCCATCGCTTGACGAGCATTGCAGTGAGGGCGGCGAGGACCCGGTATTGCGCCTGTGTAAAGGGGCGCTCTCCGGTTCCTTCGAGTTCGATACCGATCGAAAAGTCGTTGCAGCGCTCTCGCCCCAGAAAGCAGGATTGCCCGGCGTGCCAGGCGCGGTCGTCGCCCGACACGAACTGAATCAGTTCACCACGACGTCGGATCAGGAAGTGCGCCGACACCCGCAGACCGACGAGCGAGGCGAACGAGGGATGAGACGAGGTGTCGAGGCGGTTGGTAAAGAGTTGCTCGATCGCGTCGCCACTGAAATCGCCAGCAGGCAGGCTTATATGGTGAATCACGAGCAGATCGACCGGCGTGGCGTCGGGTCGCCGGTCGTGGTTGGGCGATGGCACGCGGCGTGCGCGATGCGCCCAGCCATCGGCATCGATGTGGCTGATCTTGCTCACTGCATGTCGAGCCGCTGCATGCGATGACGCAGGGCCCGAAAACTGATGCCAAGCAGACGTGCCGCCGCCGTCCGGTTCTGGCGGGTCTTCTCAAGGGCGCGGGCGATCGCCTCGCGCTCAAGCCATTCGAGATAGTTCGGCAGGGATTCCGGGATACCGTCGCCCGACACCACCGGCGGCCCTGACTTGCCCGCCATCGATTCGCGCCCGGCGACCGGCGAACCTGCTGCTGATGCGGTCGGCTCTTCAGTCGGCCCGGCCTCGAGGCCGTGGTCATCGTCGGCAATGTCGTCAATGTCGGGGCGCAAGCCGAGGTCTTCGACATTGATCACCTCGCCATTCGAAAACGCGATGGCGCGTTCGAGAATGTTCTCGAGTTCGCGGACATTGCCCGGAAACTGATAGGTCTGCAGGTAACTCTGCGTAATCGAGGACAGACGCGGCACGACCCTCAGGCCGGCGCGAGCGGCCAGCTTGGCCAACAAGGAATCGGCCAGCATCGGAACGTCGGTCAGGCGCTCGCGAAGGGCGGGCACCCGCAATTCGATGACGTTGAGCCGGTAGTAGAGATCCTGGCGAAACCGGCCCTCGGCCACGCAGCGCGCCAGGTCCTGATGGGTGGCACTGACGATCCGCACATCGACCGGCTCCTCGACCGTGGCGCCCACCCGTCGCACACAGCGCTCCTGAATGGCCCGCAGCAGCTTGACCTGCATCGCCAGAGGCAGGTCGGCGACCTCATCGAGAAACAGCGTGCCGCCGCTGGCGGCCTGAAAAAAACCGATCCGGTCCTGATCGGCGCCTGTAAAGGCACCACGACGATGCCCGAAGAACTCGGACTCCATGAGCGCCTCCGGAATGGCGCCGCAATTGACCGCAATGAAGGGCTGATCGGCACGGCTGCCGCCTTGATGGATCAGACGGGCAGCCAGCTCCTTGCCGGACCCCGACTCGCCGGTGATCGCCACCGGCGCCATGCTGCGAGCCAGCCGGCCAATACTTTCGCGAACCGCTTCGATCGCACTCGAGACCCCAAGAAGCTGACCCGGGCCGCTGCCCGATCTTGCCCGCGTAGCGGTCACAAGGGCGGCGCCTGTCTCGGCATCGACACTGCGCTGCCCGGATGGCGACTTGTAAGCCGGCGCGCCTGCAGTCCGATCGGCCGCGATGGGCACCGCGCCGATCGCGGCAGGCGAGTTGACCACCGGTACGTCGAAGGCCGACAGGCGCAGCGCCGAACGTACCAGCGTGCGAAGCGCATCGAGTGCCACCGGTTTGGGGAGGTAGTCGAAGGCACCGGCCTTGAGCGCTGCCACCGCGGTCTCGGCGCTGCCGAAGGCGGTAATCACCGCAACCGGCGTTTCAGGATGCGCCGCACCGATCTCGGACACCAGCGACAGGCCATCGCCGTCCGGCAGTCGCATATCGGTCAGACACAGGGAATAGCGCGAGGACGCGAGCAATTGCCGTGCTTGCCCAAGGTCGGCCGCACAATCGACATCAAGCCCCATGCCGACGAGCGTGAGCTCGAGCAGCTCGCGCAGATCGGCTTCGTCGTCGACGACCAGTACACGAGGCGAGCGCTTTCCGCGGGCAGTCGGACGGTTGTTATCGGACGGAGAAGAGGGATTCATCGGGCAAGGCCGGCGGGTGGTAGCGCCGGTTCGATGATGAACTGGCTTCGGACCGGCGGATTATCACCTGCCGGCAGATAACGGATACGGGCGGCGTTGGCATTGCACAGTTCGCGCGCCAGATGCAGGCCCAGGCCGGTGCCGCGCGCCTCGGTGGTGAGGAATGGCTCAAAGAGATGATCCCGAACGCTTTGCGGCACACCGGGTCCGTCATCGCTGACCGACAGAGTCGGCGTGCCGCTCTCGTGCGCCCAGGTGATGCGCACCGCACCCGGCGCATGACTCGAGTGGCGCAAGGCATTGCCAAGCAGATTGAGGATGACCTGACGCAGGTTCCCGGCATCGAACCAGATCGGCTCTTCGGATTCGATGCAGCAATCGACACGGGTCGGATCGACATCCGACTGCACGACATACTCGGCGATCACTCTGGCAAGAAAGGCGGCGGCTGCGATCGGCTCGGGCGCAGCCGAGCCTCGACGCGAGATCGACAGCACGTCCTCGATGATGCGATTGATGCGCACACAGTTGTCTTCGACGATCGCGGCCAGCCGCTGCTGCGCTGGACTCTCGAGACGCTCGCCGAGCAGCCCGTTGGCATGGCGAATCGCCGCCAGCGGATTGCGGATCTCATGGGCAATCGAGGCAGACAAGCGACCCATCGAAGCGAGCTTGAGCTGCTGCGCCCGGCGCTCGAGCCGTCCGAGATCTTCAACTACCACCACGGTATCGCGACCGCCTCCGGTTGAATCCAACTGGCGCGCCCGCAGCAGCCGCTCCGGCTGATTTGTCCCCGGCGTGACCGAAAACGTGACCGCGCGACCGCCCGACATCGGCCGCATATCGTCGCTCTCACCGTTCGAATCGGGGCTCACGATCAGCGACAGCGACGGCTCGAGGCTCGCCGGCCGGCGAAGCGCCGACCAGAGCGATGGCAGGCCCGGCAGCGCGTCGTCACCGTCGACCGCCGCCAGCATCACCCTGGCCGACCGGTTGATCGCGCGGACCTCGCCCTGCTCGCCCAGCACCAGCACCCCGTCGTGCAGTTCGCTGATCACGGCCTGGGTCACCGCGAGCTGGTTGCGCAGGTCTTCGCCACGCTGGGCAGCCAGTCGCTCCTGAGCAGCCAGCAAAGACGCAAGTCGACCGACGATCAGCACCGTGGCGAGCAGCGCAGCACCGATCAGCCCGGCCTGGGCAATCGCGACTTCGGTCGCTTCGTCGCGCAGCCATTGAAAAACCGCGATCAGCATCAGGGCGATCGCAGACAGGGCGGCAAAGAACAGCGAGGATCGCTGACCAATCAGGATGGCCGCCCCGGCATTGGGAAGCACCAGCAGCACGGCCAGGCCATCCAGCACGCCCCGGCTGGCATAGATGAGGATGGCCAGCGCGATCAGATCGACCGTCACCTGTATGAAGACCAGTGTCTCGAGGCGCAATCGCCCGGGTCTTGAGACCAGCAGCAGCACGATCGCGGCGACCATGTAGCCGATCGCGGTGGCCACGAAGGTGGTACCGTCGACGCCGGAACCGATACCGAAAGCGCTGCGCATCAGCCGCAGATAGACGATCAATACGCCTGCCACCACGACCCTGGCGAGCGCAAAATAGCGCAGCGAGCGCCAGTAACCGCTCAGGCGAAAATCGCGCCCCGGAGCCTGCAAGGGCACGTCAGGACTCGTCCCGTCGCGCCGCAGCGCCAGCATGCGCAGGCGGACCCTGGTTTCGGTGCGCCTCGCTGCAAAAGACATTGCCGCCCGAAAAAATCGCCTCGGTGGACGGCAGATGCACGCCGCAGACCACGCACTGCATCATCATCACCGGCGTCCGGTCGGTCACAGGCGTATCGCGGCGCGCGCCCTGGCTCGATGGCGAGGCTTCGCCGCCGGCCGAACCACCAGCCTTCGCCCGCTCGGCCCGACGCTTGCTGATCACCATGAAACGCCAGACGACCCACACCAGCAAGCCGACCAGCACCCATCCCAGCAACTTGCCCATGTCAGACCTCCTCGGAGCGCAGACGGTGCGTCAGATCAGAAACGATGCAGCACGACCTCGAGAACGAAGCGGCTGCCGACATAGGCCAGCAACAGCAGGATGAACCCGCCGATCGTAAACCGCATGGCAATGCGCCCGCGCCAGCCCCGGGTCGCACGGCCCGCCAGCAATACACCGAAGAACACCAGTGAAATCAGGGAAAAGAGGGTCTTGTGCTCGAGCACGAAGGGCCGCCCGAAGACCTGCTCCGAAAACAGCATGCCGCTCAGGGTGGTGATCAGCAGCATCACGAAGCCCACGCCGATGAAGTGAAACAGCACCCGCTCGAGCACCATCAGTGGCGGCAACTGGCCGAGAAAGCGCGACATCGCGCCCTGCGGCGCGTCGGTGATCGGACGCTGCAGATCGCGCTGCACCCCGAGCATCAGCACGGCGTTGAGCGCGCCGAGCATCAGCACGCCATAAGCGAGCGTGCCGGCCAGCAGGTGCGGCACGAAGAGCGGTCGGTGCGACAGTTCGCCGAAGTCGGCGCCGGGATAGGCAAGCGGCAGCAGCAGCGTGATGATGGCCAGCGGCAGCAGCATCAGGCGCATCGCCACCAGATGCACCTTGCGGCTTTCGAACCACAGCATGACCAGACCGATCCAGAGCATGGCCGATAGCGCCTTGGCAAAGCCGAAGCGAAAGCCGCCGTCGTCCCAGGGCCAGGCGAGCGTGGCGCCGTGCAAGACGATGGCGAGCAGCAGGATCCAGTCGGGGCGCGGGGCGACTTGCGCGCCCGCGGCAGCACCATTTCTTTGCGCGGTCAGGGTGGCCGACTTGCGCGAGGCCACCCAGGCCGCCGCATAGAGGGCCGCGGGTACGAAAAACAGAATCAGTACAATGGGTTCGATCATCGTGTTGGAAGTGTAGCGCAGGCCCATGTTCGACAATCTCTCCCAGCGGCTTGCCCGTGTCGTCAAAACGATGCGCGGCGAAGCGCGTCTTACCGAAGCCAACACCCAGGAGATGCTGCGCGAAATCCGCATCGCGCTGCTCGAGGCCGATGTGGCGCTGCCGGTGGTGCGCGACTTCATCGCCAAGGTGCGCGAAAAGGCGCTGGGCCAGGAGGTGCTGGCCAGCCTGTCGCCCGGCCAGGCGCTGGTGGGTGTGGTCCATGACGAGCTCACTGCGCTAATAGGCGGCACGACCGCCGAGCTCAACTTCGCCACCCAGCCGCCGGCGATCATCCTGATGGCCGGCCTGCAGGGCGCAGGCAAGACCACCACCGTCGGCAAGTTGGCCAAGTGGTTGCGCGAGCAAAAGAAAAAGAAGGTGCTGACGGTCTCATGCGACGTCTATCGCCCGGCCGCCATCGACCAGCTCAAGACCGTCACCGCGCAGGCCGGTGCCGACTTTTTTGCGTCCACCCCCGACCAGAAGCCACTCGAGATCGCGCAGGCCGCGGTGCTCTGGGCGCGAAATCACTATCACGACGTGGTGCTGGTCGACACCGCCGGACGCCTTGGCATCGACGAGGCGATGATGGCCGAGATCGCCGCGCTGCATGGCGCACTCAAGCCGATCGAGACGCTCTTCGTGGTCGACGCGATGCAGGGCCAGGACGCGGTCAATACTGCACGTGCCTTTAAAGAGGCGATACCGCTCACCGGCGTGGTGCTGACCAAGCTCGACGGCGATTCACGCGGCGGTGCGGCGCTCTCGGTCAAGGCGATCACCGGCTGCCCGATCAAATTCGTAGGCACCGGCGAAAAGCTCGACGGGCTCGATGCCTTCCATCCCGACCGCATGGCCAACCGCATCCTCGGCATGGGCGACATCCTCGCCCTGGTCGAGCAGGCACAGGCCAGCGTCGACCATGAGGCGGCCCGCGGTCTGGCCGAAAAACTCAAGGGCGGCAGCCGATTCGATCTGAACGACTTCCTCGCGCAGATCAGCCAGATGAAGAAGATGGGCGGCCTGTCGTCACTGATGGACAAGCTGCCGGCACAGATGCAGGCGGCGGCCGGCCAGGCCGACATGACCCGCGCCGAAAAAGATATCAGGCGCATGCAGGGCATCATCCATTCGATGACGCCGGCCGAGCGCACCAAGCCCGAGATCATCAAGGCCAGCCGCAAGCGGCGCATTGCGGTCGGTGCCGGTGTTCAGGTGCAGGACGTCAACCGCATGCTGGCGCAGTTCGACCAGATGCAGGCGATGATGAAGAAGATGCAAAAAGGCGGGCTGGCCAAGATGATGCGGGGCATGAAGGGGATGATGCCCGGCGGCATGCGCTAACGCGCTGCCACGACCGCCGCATCAGGCTGACCAGTCCGATGTGACCTGATCAGCCTGTCGCTGATGAGGCGACTTGGCCTCAGAAGCTGGGTTCAGGCCGAACGACGACGCCGGCTCAGACCGCCGAAAGCCGCCAGACCGAGGCCGATCAGGGGCAGCGTGGCCGGGACCGGGACGTTGGCGGTGGTGATGGTGAACAGGCTTGCTTCACTGCTGACATTAAACCCTGTCAAGTACAGGAAATTCGCGCCAGTCACCGGATACGACGCTGTATAGGGCGTCGAGGCAACGGATCCATTGGCTTCGTATTGCGTATAACCGCCGCCGTTGTAGGACACGCTCATGACTTCGGGAACAAGCGTCGTCTGAATAAACGGCGGGCTCAAGGTCACAACCGGGACGCTGTCGATCACAAACTTCTTGAACTGCAGTTCGGTCAGACTGACCGGGGCAGCGAAAGAGACCTTGAGCAGTTCGAGGTACGAGACCTCGCCGGGAATCGGATCCGCCCGGGTGCTTTTGATTCCGATTCCGTAGGTCGAACTGTAGGTCAGTTGGGGATATCCCGTCCCCAGGCTGCAAGTCGTCAGGTTTCCGGATACGTCTGCCAGACAGGCGGTCAGCGTCACGCCGCCCGACGTGAACGTGCCCGAGGCATTCGCACCACTCCACGCACTCGACGTAAAGTCGATCACACCAGCCGAAGCCGCCATCGATGCGGTCGCAATCGCCACCGATGCGGCGACGCGGGTCAGAAAATGCTTGGTCATGACAATGTCCTTGAGAAAGTGGGTAAAGCGAGAGACTGAAAAACCAGGCCCCACGAAGGGCTTGGCGTCATCCATGCAATCCCGAGGCCACCCCCAAATCAGTCACGCTTTTTTGTGATCGATATCACCCAAAGGCCGGCAAACGCGACATCGGTCACACGCGAGCCGAGACATCGTCGACACAAATCGTTTTTCGCAAAGGGCCTGTGTAAAGCCCGCCGACATGACTTTCCTCACACTTTGGCGCGGGCATAATCCACGGATGAACCCGTTCGATCTGCCTGCCGACATCGGCCGCGTCCTCACCGACCCCGCCGACACTGCCCCTTTCCTGCTCGACTGGCGCAAGCGTTATGTCGGGCGTGCACGCGCGGTGGTGCAGCCTGCAAATGTCGAGGAGGTCGCAAGACTCGTCGGCTGGTGCGCCGAGCAGCGTGTGCCGCTGGTGCCGCAAGGCGGCAACACAGGCTTGACCGGCGGATCGGTGCCCGACGACTCGGGCAAGGCGGTGGTCCTGTC
>CAIKZV010000005.1 GCA_903831925.1 uncultured Burkholderiales bacterium | reverse complement strand
TCTACAGCGCCGATCCGATCGTGCGTCGTGCACCGAGCCTGCAGCTGACGGCGGATGCGGCTGCGCCGGTCGTTGGCATGAATGCGGCATTGCTCGCCGACATGCGCCTGTCCGACGGTGATCTGGTGCGCGTCAGCCAGCAGACGGTGGCCGGCAACGCGGGTGAGGTTGTCCTGACCGCGAAGCTCGATGCCGGTCTTGCCACTGGCGTCGTTCGTATTGCGGCCGCGCATCCGATGACCGCAGCGCTGGGCGCGATGATCGGCCCGGTCAGCGTGGAGCGCGTCTGATGGACTGGATCGATACGCTGCAGGCAAACGGTCAGGCGCTGCTGGGAGGCGCGTGGCCGGTCGTCTGGACCCTGATCAAGATCATGGTGGTCGTGCTGCCGCTGCTGGGTTGCGTGGCCTACCTGACCTTCTGGGAGCGCAAGCTGATCGGCTTCATCCAGTTGCGGATCGGTCCCAATCGCGTCGGACCCGGCGGCTTTCTGCAGCCGATTGCCGATGCGATCAAGCTGCTGTTCAAGGAAGTGATTACGCCGGCGCGCGCCAATCCCGGCCTCTACCTGCTCGGGCCGGTCATGACCATCATGCCGGCGCTGGCCGCCTGGGTGGTCATCCCGTTTGGTCCCGACCGGGCGCTGGCCAATGTCAATGCCGGGCTGCTCCTGCTGCTGGCGATCACCTCGCTTGAAGTCTATGGCGTCATCCTCGCCGGCTGGGCCTCCAACTCCAAATACGCCTTCCTCGGCGCGATGCGCGCGTCGGCGCAGATGGTCTCTTACGAACTCGCCATCGGCTTTGCACTGGTGGTGGTGCTGATGGTGTCGGGCAGTCTGAATCTCACCGACATTGTTGAAGGCCAGAACCGCGGGCGCTTCGCCTCGATGGGCCTCAATGTGCTGTCCTGGAACTGGCTGCCGCTGCTGCCGATCTTCGTGGTGTACTTCATTTCAGGCGTGGCCGAAACCAACCGCCATCCCTTCGATGTGGTCGAGGGCGAGTCCGAGATCGTGGCCGGCCACATGATCGAATATTCCGGCATGGGCTTTGCGGTGTTCTTCCTGGCCGAGTACGCCAACATGATCCTGATCTCGGCGCTCGCCTCGATCATGTTCCTCGGCGGATGGGCACCGTTCTTCAGCTTCGGTATCGATCTCGGGCCGCAGTGGTTCTGGGACTGGTTCTGGCTGTTCCTCAAGACCTTCCTGATGGTCAGCGTCTTCATCTGGATTCGCGCGTCGTTCCCGCGCTATCGCTACGACCAGATCATGCGTCTGGGTTGGAAGATCTTCATTCCGGTCGCCCTGGTGTGGCTGGTGGTTATCGGCATCTGGATGCAGACGCCGTTCAACATCTGGAACTGACGAGAAGCGACAGTCGCCATGGAATCAATCAAGGACTTCGTCAAGAGCTTCATGCTCATCGAGCTTTTCAAGGGTCTGCGCCTGACAGGCTCGCAGGTGTTCGCGCGCAAGATCACGATCCAGTTCCCGGAAGAAAAGACGCCTTATTCGCCGCGCTTTCGGGGTCTGCACGCGCTGCGCCGATATCCGAACGGCGAAGAGCGCTGCATCGCCTGCAAGCTTTGCGAGGCGGTCTGCCCGGCGATGGCCATCACCATCGAATCCGAAGTACGCCCGGAAGACGGCACGCGGCGCACCAAGCGTTATGACATCGACCTGACCAAGTGCATCTTCTGCGGCTTTTGCGAAGAGTCCTGCCCGGTCGATTCGATTGTCGAGACCCACATCCTCGAATACCACGGTGAAAAGCGCGGTGATCTCTACTTCACCAAAGAAATGCTGCTGGCCGTCGGTGATCATTACGAGCCGCAGGTGGCCGCTGCCCGCGACGCCGACGCGCGCTATCGCTGATGACCGCCGTTACCCACTCCTGCGCCTTCTGACGCCGACCGACCAACGACGGACACCGACGTGGATCCGAAAGCCTTCTTGTTCTATCTCTTTGCCACCATCACCGTCATTGCCGCGGTGAGGGTGGTGACCGCCCGCAACCCGGTGCATTCCGCGCTTTTTCTGGTGCTGACCTTCTTTTCGGCGGCCGCGATCTGGTTGCTGCTGAAAGCCGAGTTCCTGGCGATCACGCTGGTGCTGGTGTATATCGGCGCGGTGATGGTGCTGTTCCTGTTCGTCGTGATGATGGTCGACATCAATATCGACGAGATGCGTCAGGGCTTCTGGCGCAATATGCCGGTCGCCGCCTTCGTGGGCGCAGCGATCGTGCTCGAGTTGGCCGCCGTGCTGTGGCACCAGTTCAGCGGTGTTCGCGCCGCCGATGCCCCCCGACTGCCGCGGGACTACGACAACACCAAGGCCCTGGGCAAGCTGATCTACACCGAGTATGTCTATGCCTTCGAGATTGCGGCGGTGATCCTGCTGGTGGCCATCGTTGCCGCCATTGCCCTGACCCTTCGCAAACGTACCGGCGTGAAGTCGCAGAATCCGTCCGAGCAGGTCAAGGTCAAGGCCTCCGACCGCCTGCGGATCGTGCGCATGCCGTCGTCGACGCCTGCTGCGCCGGCGGCACCGACCAAGACCGAGTCTTCGACATGACCATCTCCCTTGCTCATTACCTCGTGCTGGGCGCGATCCTGTTTGCAATCAGTGTGGTTGGTATCTTTCTCAACCGGCGCAACGTCATCATTCTGCTGATGGCCATCGAGCTGATGCTGCTCGCGGTCAATCTCAATTTCATCGCCTTCTCGCATTTCCTGGGCGATGCCGCCGGGCAGATCTTTGTTTTCTTCATCCTGACGGTGGCGGCTGCGGAATCCGCGATCGGCCTGGCCATTCTCGTGGTGCTGTTCAGAAATCTCGACACGATCAATGTCGAGGATCTCGACGCTCTCAAGGGTTGATCGGCATCTCGCCACAGACCACTCGCCAATGAAAACCGCTTACCTTCTCGTTCCTTTTGCGCCCCTGGTCGGCGCGATCATTGCGGGCTTTTTCGGCCGCACCATCGGTCGCACCGCAAGCCATGTCGTCACGATCGCGGGCGTGCTGGTCTCCCTGCTGACCGCGCTGACCATCCTGCGCGACGTGATGGCCGGTGAGTACTTCAATGGCACGCTCTATTCATGGGCGCTTGTCGATGGGGTGAAGTTCGAGGTCGGTTTCCTGATCGACACGCTCACCGCGACGATGATGTGCGTCGTCACCTCGGTGTCGCTGATGGTGCATATCTACACCATCGGCTATATGAAGGATGACGACGGCTATCAGCGGTTTTTTGCCTATATCAGCCTCTTCACCTTCGCGATGCTGATGCTGGTGATGTCCAACAACTTCCTGCAGCTGTTTTTCGGCTGGGAAGCGGTGGGCCTGGTGTCCTACCTGCTGATCGGCTTCTGGTACACGCGGCCAACCGCGATCTACGCCAACCTCAAGGCCTTTCTGGTCAATCGCGTTGGCGACTTCGGCTTCGTGCTCGGCATCGGTCTGGTGCTCGCGAATTTCGGCAGCCTCGATTACTCCGAGGTTTTCCGGATGGCGCCCAGCCTGGTCGGGCAGATCATCAATCCGCTGGGCCTTGGCCAGTGGTCAGTCATCACCGTGACCTGCATCTGTCTTTTCATCGGTGCGATGGGCAAATCAGCTCAGTTCCCCTTGCATGTCTGGCTGCCCGATTCAATGGAAGGCCCGACCCCGATCTCGGCACTCATCCACGCAGCGACCATGGTGACCGCCGGCATCTTCATGGTG
>CAIKZV010000004.1 GCA_903831925.1 uncultured Burkholderiales bacterium | reverse complement strand
TCAACGAGAGCGGAATGAACCAAATCAGATGTCAAACCAGATGCCACATGGTCAAGCAGACGCATAGAAATGCAGGTCTTGCTGTGCGGCATCCCAAATGCATGTGTGAATGCATTCTGGCTAGTGCCGCTTCCACCACGTTGGCGGCCGATCCTGCACACGAGCCGAGCCAGAGCTGGTAGCTGCCGCGCTAAAGCACTGGCGGCGCTTCGTTAGACCGTCGCTCGGCGGAGAAACGTTCAAGTCGGAGCTCCCGGTAGTTTTTTTTAACCTTGATCCGAAAAAGCGCCACCTCCAGTGGGCCACTTGGTGGGTTTTCGGATCTTCGGAAACTGGTGGCCTTTCCGAAGATCCGAAAAAGCGCCACCTCCCCGAAAGACAAAGCTGCCGAGCTCGGCTTTACCGTCCTTACGTCCGTATCGCGCTGGCATGCTAACCGGGAACTCTATTCTATGTAGATAAGATAAGGTCGTTTCGACGGCTAGGGTACGAGCTCGTACACCCGAAATTCCCGCCTTTGGCTCTCATTGCCTCGCGTTTGACTCGCTCTATTGGTTGCGGCATCCAGATCCGTTCATCTCGCTGCGGTCGTTGAAGGTTGAAGCTGCTATTCAGAATCCGAGCAACTTCTCAGGAGCAACGGCTTGACGGACGATCTCGCTTAGAGCTCCAGAAGTCTGCCACTCAATGAGGGGTTACTGCAGATTGCGTTCAGCGCCTATTTCCGTAACTTAGAGGTGCCATCGCTGCCCAATCGCATTTGATACTGGGCACAGACCACAAACTCGCTCGGAACTTGGAATGGCGGTTTCTTCTGGCTTGCCGCCTCACGTCGCACGTCGCGCCGGCCCGCAGCCGTAGGCTCGGAATTTGGAGTGCGTGACTCGATTCGGTCTGGCTTGCCGCCTCACTTCGCACGTCGCGCCGGCCCGCACTCGGATCTGCCAGCGTCTTCACGCTCTTATCACATCGCAATCGCAACTGCCACCAGTTCTGACTGAGCGTTTTCGTGCCCTAGCTGTGCGCGCGCTCTCTCGCAAGTAGCCATGCGACCTTTGGCGGCACGCCGAGCGAATCGGGCATGCGCGCTACGGGACGGCGTGCCGAGATTGCTGCGGTAAGTAGACCACCCAGCGGCTGCCACTGAGCTGCCAACCGGCGTGACAGACGCGACGGGCTGCGTTGTCTTGGCAACCGCCTCGACTTGCGACCTTCTCCTTCTCCCCATCCCGTTGGTTGGTTTCGGCATGCTCGCATTCTGCAGCCCCTGTCCATATGCGGCGCGCTGCCCCGTGGCCGTTGCCAGTGGCGATGACGAACTTATCCCCGAGCTATCTTCTCCTGCCGTTCTGATGACGGACGGCCGTCGCTCGCGTCACGGTTCGACGGGTATCACGGTCATCGTCGGCTCATGCGCCTCAGGCCCCCTGTTGTAATCCTGGCCCCGGGGTGCCTTTCAGCTTGCGCGCCGCGGCGGTCCGGCCCGGCCGGGCGACAGCCGACTTCAGTAAGCGCACCATCGTCGCGGGCCCGCATGTCTGGCTAGTGGGCGGGCCCGCCATCGATGAGTCGTCCGTGGGGATTCGCAGCCCTGATCGCGCGCTGCGCCGGAACCGGCGCTGGCGCTGGCTGGGGCCCATGCTGCCCCCTGGCATCCGGCCCAGGAGGCCCGGGCCCCCGTGCATGCGCCTTCGCAGGCCGATATTGAAAGCTAATCGGACTGCCCCCGCCGGCCAACGGGGCTGCAGCGGTGCTTCCACTAGACCAATCCAGCAGCTCGATTCGCAGCGGATGAGCTGTGGCCTGCGTGCCTGGAACCAAGATTACGCTGCTCTAAGGCTGCTGTATCAGCGCAAAGCCGTCGCATCGGATTCCGAGTGGCCGATGCGCGACCGAAAAGCAACGCGCAGGCGCTTGCCCACAAGAACGGGCTCGTGCAGGTGAGTTACCGGTGCGCAGACTGCACATGGTCTGCCATTCGTGCATGATGCGCACAAACGTATCGACTGAGCCGCCGCAAGCGGCCGTGCAGCCGCAGCAAGCTCCGGTTCTGTTGGGGGCTCGACCAGCGCGACTAGGGCTTCGTACGGCTGCGACCGCCATTGGAGTGCGCAAGCTGCGGAGCTGGTTTGTCGCCGCAATGCCAAGTACATCGTTTTATATATCAGTGAAGTGCCCGAGGTTTGCAGGCTGACGCGCTCTCCGGCGGGCGTCTCTCTTGATCTGAAGGCTAGAAGCGGCCTGCGAAGCTCAAAACGCGCGCCAGGTGGTCTATCGATTCTCTTGTTGCAAGTCATCGCGCGGCGCGCGGTTATACTGCCTTCAGCGTCGTCGCCGAGCGCACAGCCTCTGCATACCAAGGAGAGGCAAAAGCGTGAGATGCGGCTTAGGTCCTGACTGATGTCCCGAAGGGCACGATATACGACATCATTTCACAGCAAGAGCGCCGGACGAATAAGCCCGCATGGCCCGGGACCGCCGCTCCGGGTTGAAATCGGAGGACACAGGGGTTTGATCGGGTCAAACGAATTAACCCCGGCAAATCGCGTACCCCAAACCCCTGAGTGTTTTTAACTGGTTGCATTTTAAGAGATCACGATGCCACCAGCAGGCGTTTCGCAATATTTGTAGAAATCCTCAATAACTTTCTCGTTGATGTGGACCGACGCCGAATCATCGACATAACATAGTACCATCATC
>CAIKZV010000003.1 GCA_903831925.1 uncultured Burkholderiales bacterium | reverse complement strand
GCGCAACAGCTCGCTGCAAGGCGCCTATCTGATGCTCGCAGCACGCGCGGTGGGCCTCGATGTCGGGGCGATGTCGGGTTTTGACAATGCCAAGGTCGATGCCGAATTTTTTCCCGACGGACGAGTCAAATCGAACTTCCTGTGCAACATCGGCTACGGTGATCCTGCCAAGGTCATGGAGCGGCTGCCCCGATTCGACTTCAACGAGGCCTGCACGCTGCTCTGATGCTTCGCGCAAGGTGATGCGCGCGCCTGCGCATTCGGGCGCATTCGCATTACCTGCGCACAGAGCGCTTGAAATTCAGTGTGATGGCGCATAACTCGGTGAGACGGGCAGCACACCTGCTGCCCCACTCATTCAGGAGCATCGCCATGACCCGAGTTTCTCCCTACGATCCTTTGTCCGACGTTTTCCCGACGCTGTTTCGCAACTTCTTTGCTGACCCCGCGCTTGCCCGCGAGTCTGCAGCGACATCGCCTGCGCGAGCCGCTGCGCCGCGCATCGATGTCATTGAGCAGGAAGGCGGCTATGTGCTTCGCGCCGATATGCCAGGCGTTGCCAAGGACGCGATCAATATCGACATCGAAGCCAACCGCGTGACGATTCGTGCCGACGTCAAACGCGATGAAGCAGCCTCCGGCAGCGATCGCATTTTGCGAAGCGAGCGGTATGTCGGTGCGCTGGCACGCAGTGTGGTGCTTGCCGATGAAGTTGACGAAGCCGCGGCGACCGCGACCTTCGAAAACGGGGTGCTCGAACTGACCTTGCCGCGCAAGGCTGGCGTCGGCCCCAAGCGCGTGACGGTTCAGTAAGACGCATGCCTCGCTGAGGCGAAATTCTTCGCCAAACGCAGCCTGAGTCCTCGCCCGGACTTAGGCTGCATTGCCAATAGCCTAAGGAATCAAAGGGGTCGCAAATCAGGTGCCGCTGATCAAAGATCAGCCTGCCATCAGACGAACGGTCGATTTGCGGATTTGAGCGGTGTGTGACTTTTGTCACATCTTTTCGGAATTTCGAGACTAAAGTTGCGTTCAGGCGAGGAACGCAATGAAAAACCGCGAAATTTTTCGAGACTCAACAAGCTTTCTCAGACGAACGGTCGGTGATTTCCGTCCGTCGGGTGTGAATTTCCGTTTCGATGTGCGGTGGATCACAGGCCAGCTGTGCCGAACGCTGGTGCTGCCGTTCGTCGTTTCGCTCGCCATTTTTTCGCCGTCTATGGCAGAGATCCGCCAGGACTCATGGGTCGGTATGGACAAGGCCAATCACTTTGGCGTGTCGGCGCCGCTTGGCATGTTCGGCGCATCGATGGCCGGGAAGTCCGCAGACAGTGCCGACCAGTTTCTCTATGGAACGCTGATCGGTGCGCTGCCAGGGATTGCCAAGGAGTTCTACGACATCGGTCGTCCCGGTTCGACCGCCTCCTTGAAGGACATGGCCTGGAACCTGCTCGGCGCTGCCACCGGTTCAATGTCCTCGCGGTGGTTTGCGGTGACCCCGATGACCTACCGCGACCGTGTCGACGGTTTGCGAGTCCAGTTCAGAATCGATTTCTGAGCCGGACTCGGGCGCTTCAGGCCATCTGGGCGCTGCGATCAGCGCGGCTGCCAGCGCAGGGTCAGATAGCCTTCCCTGCCAGGCTGGTTGTAGCCGTACACCGTCTGATAGCTTTTCTCGGTCAGGTTGTTGAGCCTGACCCCCACCGTCCATGACTTGTCGATCGGGTAATCGGCACGCAGGTCGATGGTCGTGAACCCACCCACCTGGTAGGAATTGGCCAGATCGCTGTAGCGCGACGACCAGGCAGACACCGTGGCGCCGATGCTGAAGACACTCACCATCCAGTCGATGCTGCCGCGCAAAGCCTGGCGAGCACGCCCGGGCAGCTGATTGCCGTAGTAAGGGTCACCGCCGGTGGTATTGCGTGGGTTCAGGTTCTCGTAGGACGCACTGGCCAATACCGTCGGCCAGTTGCCTTGCCATGCCATGACCAGGCCATCGATCTTTGCGGTGCCGACATTGACTGGCAGGAAGTCGGCATCCAGCACGATCGCGTTCTGGATGCGGGTATCGATCCACGCCGTCCTCAGGCTTTGTCCACCGCTTGCCCAGCGCAGGCTCAACTCTGTGCTCTTGCCCTGCTCGGGTGTGAGGTTCGGGTTGCTGTAGCCGGGGTAGTAGAGGTCAGCAAAGCTGGGGGCAACGAAGCTCGTGCCGTAGGACGCGCCGAGCCGCCATTGGGGCGTCAGGGCATAGCCATAACCGATGCTGCCGGTGGTCTGGCCGCCGAATTGCGAATTGACGTCCCGACGCACTGCCGTCTGCCAGGAGTGCTGCTGCGATTCACCGGTGAGGCCGACACCCAGCCCGTCGATGTTTCGCTGCGTCACCGCGTAGAGCTGGACCGGCTGCGTCAGGGACTGCGTCGTGCGTTCAAGCAGCACCATTGCCGTCCCCAGCGGCGTCATTGTGGTGTTTTCCCAGGTGTACTGGCGCTGATCGCTCTTGAACTTGCCGGGATACTCATAAGGGTTCGCGGTGGCGATCGCCTCGCGCGTGTCTGACGACCAGCCCACGCTCAGCCGGGTGCGCCAGTTGTCGGCGAGCTTGCCGTTAAGCGCAAGGGTCTGGACCGCGTTGGTGATCTTCTGCTTCGAATCGACATCGGGCCCATCATCGATATGCCGCGTTGCCTGCGAGCTCATCGCCGACCCTTCGATGCGCCAGTCGCTGCTCAACTGCCAGCCGAGTCGCAGGTTGCCGCTGTTCTGGATGAACGGGTCGCGATCGGGGTTGTAGTAGCCGAAGGGTTCGTTGGGGGCTGTCGCCGAAAACGCATTGGTGCTGACCCGCGACAGCTGGACCGCACCATTGAAGGGTCCCTGACCGAACGCCGCGCCCCCGCTGATCTGGTAGAACTGATTTGATCCGATGGTGGCGCTGGCATTCGGCGAAAAGCCTTCGCGAGCCTGTCGCGTGAAGACCTGGATGACCCCGCCCATTGCCTGACTGCCGTAGAGCGATGAGAGCGGTCCGCGCACGATCTCGACCCGATCGATCGAGTCGAGCGGAATGTTCGACATCGAGGGCAGATTGAAGTCGACGTCGCCCATCGGCACGCCGTCGACCAGCAGCAGCGTGCTTTGGGCCCTCATGCCGCGAATGTAGACCGACGAAAACTGGCCGAGCCCGCCGGTGTTGGCGAACTGGATACCGGGCTGTCGGGACAGCAGCTCGGAAAAAGTGCGTCCGGTGGCACGGTCGATCTCGGTGCGATCGATGACCGTGGTTTCAGCGATGGTGTCGCTGACCCGTGAAGGGATGCGTGTGGCGGTCACATTGACCGGGTCGAGCCGATTGGTGTCGGTCTGCGACGCGGGCAACGAAGGGTTCTGCGATGAGACGGGTTGTGCTTGAGCCATGACGGCGGTGGCATGAAGCATCGGCACGATGCTCATGCTCAGCGCGAAGCGGCGCGCAGGCAGGCGTAAACGCATGATGTAAGGACTCCGGACAGCGCTCCCCGCAGCTTCCCCGCTGCATGAAGCCTCAGGCGATCGCTTGCGCGAATCGCCACCTGTGTTGGCCGGTATCCGGGCTGGCGGATCGGCTCGTGCGGCCTTCCCGGAGAGCAGGTCTCCAGTGACCGGTTTGCACGCGCTGGAACGATGTGTTGTTCCGTCCGCTTACCGTTGCGGGGGCAGCGCAGGTTGGATAAGTCTCAGTGAGAGACGACCCTCCTGCTTCCCGTTTACCCCAAGCGACGACGATGCGTCGATCGGGCACCAACAGCCCAAGGCTATCACGGCGTTTTGCGGCTTAGGCGCAGGCGGCGGTCTGACGATTGTCGATCGCGACCCCGAGAGGGCACAATCGCGCGCTATGACGCCCCTCTCTGTGTGGCTGCAGCATCTGCTGCCCAAGCAAAAGCTGACCGTTCTGGCCGGTTTGATCGCATCGGCGCGCGCCGGGCAACTGACGCACTCCCTGATTCGCTGGTTCGTGAATCGCTACCGTGTCGACATGGCCGAAGCGGCGCAACCCGATCCCGCCGGCTATGC
Source organism: uncultured Burkholderiales bacterium (assembly GCA_903831925.1). Lineage (GTDB taxonomy): Bacteria > Pseudomonadota > Gammaproteobacteria > Burkholderiales > Burkholderiaceae_E > UBA4615. The sequence goes on along the minus strand of CAIKZV010000003.1, from coordinate 4,873 downwards.
GAGTTTCAATGACTTCTTCACGCGGGCCTTGCGCGAAGGGGCCAGGCCGCTTGCCAGGGCCGATTGGATCTGCCCGGTCGACGGAGCGATCAGTCAGTGCGGCATCATCGAACACGATCGACTGTTCCAGGCCAAAGGTCATCACTACACGGTGGGTGCCTTGCTGGGCGGCGACTCGCAGCAGGCCGCGCAGTTTGTCGGCGGGCATTTCGCCACGCTGTATCTGAGTCCGCGTGACTATCACCGCATCCACATGCCCTGCGATGCCCGCCTGACTGCCATGACTCATGTGCCTGGCTCGCTGTATTCCGTCAATCCCGATACCGCTCGTGCGATCGCGGGCTTGTTTGCTCGCAACGAGCGCGTGGTGTGTCACTTCGATACCGCACAGGGTCCGATGGTGATGGTTCTGGTGGGCGCCACCATCGTCGGCAGCATGGCCACCGTCTGGCACGGAACGGTCAATCCGCCACGGCCCGGCACCATCAGACACTGGCACTACGAGCAGACCCCGATCGATCTGAAACAGGGCGATGAAATGGGGCGTTTCATGCTCGGTTCGACTGTCATCATGCTTTGGCCGGCGCTCGACATGAGCTTCGCACCGGGCTGGGAGGCGGGTCAAAGCGTGCGCATGGGTGATGCGATGGCTACAAGGATGACGTTTTGAGCGCATTTTCAAGCGATAAAGCTCACCCCCGTCCTTGTTTTCGTGATTAAAATCGCACACCGCGCGCAGCGATGCGCTCGCCGGCGCTCTCTAGCAAGCCGCTTTCCCCATCAAATAAACACAGGAAACCACTCATGGCCACCGCATCCAAGAAGCCCGCTGCCAAACCCGCAGCCGCCAAAAAGCCCGCAGCCAAAGTCGCTGCAGCGAAAAAACCCGCAGCCAAGAAGCCTGTTGCCGCTGCCGCAAAAGCGCCTGCCGCCAAAGCTGCAGCACCCAACCTCAAGCCCGCTGCCATGAAGCCGATCCCCAAGGCGCTCAGCAAACAGGCGCTGATCGCCCATCTGGCCGAGCACGCTGCGGTGGAACTCAAGGCGGTCAAGGCCGTTGTTGCCAACCTCGAAGCCACCATTTTCGCGTCGCTTCACAAGAAGGGCGCGCGCAATTTCGTGTGGCCTGGCCTGTTCAAGGCAACGGTTGTGTCGGTGCCGGCAAAGCCCTCCCGCAAAGGCATCAACCCCTTCACCAAAGAACCGCAGGTCTTTGCCGCCAAGCCGGCCAGCACCAAGATCAAGGTGCGGATGCTGAAGAAGGCCAAAGAAGCAGCGAACTGAGTCGATTTCGACGACTGGCGCCCGGCCGCTGACTGCGGCGGGCGCGCACAGCAGCTTGACGGCCGCTGACGCATACACTAATGTATGGTGCGCTGTGGCGACAATTTGTCAGTGGAAATTCCCACGACGAAGCGCCGTGCGACGCTGCTGTTAGATCTGCCTCGCGTCATTCCTGTTCCGCAGCTTCGGCGCTCGGGCCTGATCACCCGCAGCTGATTTTTCCACCGAGGCGCCGATGTCCCGATTCTCGAAGATCGTCCTGTCCCTGCTTGCGCTGCTGCTCGTTGCCGCAGCCCTTGCCTGGTGGCAAAGAGGGGCTTTGAGCCTGTGGGCCATGTCGCGCATGGTCACGCAGGTGACCGCCAATGCCGACCCGCTCTCGCTGATGAACGATGGTCTGCATGTCGGGCTGTGCGGGGCCGGGTCGCCGTTTCCGGATGATCGGCGCAGCGGGCCCTGCACGGTCGTGGTGGCCGGACGCCAGATGTTTGTCTTCGATGCCGGCTCGGGCGCGGCGCGCAACATCACCCGCATGCGTCTGAACAGTGGTCAGATCGAGGCGATCTTTCTCACCCACTTTCACTCCGACCATATCGACGGCCTCGGTGAGCTGCTGCTGCAGCGTTGGGGTACCGGCAATGCCAGCAAGCCGGTGCCGATTTATGGTCCGCAAGGACTCGAGCAGGTCGTGCAAGGCTTTCAGCAGGCTTATGCGCTCGACCGCAGCTATCGTGTTGCGCATCACAACGACCAGATCATGGTGCCGGCAGGTTTCGGTGCCACGCCGACGACCTTCGAATTGCCCGTCGATACCGGGCGCACGGTGCTGATTGGGACGCCCGATCTCGAGATCGTCGCCTTCCGGGTCAATCACGCGCCGATCGAGCCGGCGGTTGGCTATCGAATCCGTTACAAAGACCGCGTCGTGGTGATCAGCGGTGACACCACGCCCACTCCGGCGGTCGAACGAGAAGCCAAAGGCGCCGATCTGCTGATACACGAAGCGCTGTCGCCCAAGCTGCTGCGGGTGCTCGAGGACGGCTTTCGCAAGGCCAACCGCGGCAATCTGGCCAAGATCATGCATGACGTTCTCAACTACCACACCACGCCGGAGCAGGCAGCCGAGATCGCCAGCAAATCGGGTGTCAGGATGCTGCTGCTCAATCACATTGTCCCGCCGCTGCCGATGAAAACCCTCGAGCCGGCCTTCCTCGAACGGGCACCTGAATTGTTCAGCGGACCGATCGTGATCGGCGTCGATGGCGACTGGTTCGATCTGCCTGCCGGCAGCATTGCCATCGACGTCGGACGCCGTCCATGAGCCAGGCTTCGGATGCCCGCGATGCGCCGCTGCGCACCGGCGTGCTGCGCACCCCAGAGGCCTCCTTCGAGCGTGTCCCCGACTTTGCCTGGACACCGCACTACAGTGTTGTCGACGGACTGCGCCTCGCGCATCTCGATGAAGGCCCGGCTGATGCGCCGGTCGTGCTGCTGATGCATGGCGAGCCCGCCTGGTCGTTTCTCTACCGCGAGATGATCCCGCCGCTGCTGGCGGCAGGCCTGCGCGTGGTGGTGCCCGATCTGGTCGGCTTCGGTCGCTCCGACAAGCCCGCAAAGATGGCCGATTACAGTTATCGCCGAATGGTCGACTGGATGACCGCCTGGATGCGCGGCATCGACTTGCGAGGCATCACGCTGTTCTGCCAGGACTGGGGCTCGCTGATTGGCCTTCGCATGGTGGCCAGCGATCCGGATCGCTTCGATCGGATTGCGCTGGCCAACGGTGGCCTGCCCACCGGCAGCCAGCAGCTGCCGCGCGCCTTTCGAGTCTGGCGCGCTTTTTCCCGCTTCAGCCCGATGTTTCCGGTGGGAGCGATCGTGGATCTCGGCACGCGTCGCAAGCTGAGCGCCATCGAGCGCGCTGCCTACGAGGCACCGTTCCCCACCGATGCCTACAAGGCCGGTGCGCGGGCAATGCCGAGGCTGGTCCCGGGCACGCCGGACGATCCGGAGCACCTCGCCAATGAAGCAGCCTGGAGGCTGCTGGAGGCCTGGGACAAACCCTTCCTGACACTGTTCAGCACCGGCGACCCGATTACTCGCGGCGGTGAGCGTTTCTTCCAGAGGCGCGTGCCCGGCGCACAGGGCCAACCCCATCACCTGATCAGGGGCGCCGGCCATTTTCTGCAACAGGATCGGCCGGACGAGATTGCCCAACGCCTGATTGCACTAGTCCGGGATAATCCGGCCGCGACTGCCGAGTCCGACCGCTGATCTGCGATTTTCACTGGAGCCCTTTTTCTGATGATCAAACGAATTGCTGTTGGTCTTGTGGCCTTTGCGGTACTGGCTGCGATCGGCTTTGTGGCCGCTGGTGGCCGTGAAGGAGTTGCGCTGCTGGTCGCCAAATATTTTCTGCGCAAGGACCCTGCACCCAATCGCGAGGTCACCTGGCAGGCCGGGCCCGCCGAGCCGGCACCGCTCGCATCAGGTCAGAAGCGGCCGCCCAACATCATCGTGATCGTTGCAGACGACCTCGGCTACAACGACCTCAGCCTGGCCGGCGGCGGTATCGCCGACGGCGCTGTGCCGACGCCCAACATCAACGCGATCGCACAGGGCGGCGTGAATTTCACAGCGGGTTATGCCGGCAATGCCACCTGCGCACCGTCGCGGGCCGCGATGATGACCGGCCGTTATGCGACCCGTTTCGGATTCGAGTTCACGCCGGTGCCGGTGCAGTTCTCGCGCATGGTCGGCAGCCATCAGGTTGAGGGGGCCTTGCGGCCGCTGATCTATCACGCCGATCGCGAACGCGATATGCCGCCCTATGAGGATCAGGGCCTGCCGTCCAGCGAAATCACGATCGCCCGCATGCTCAAGGGCGCCGGCTATCGCACTCTGCAACTTGGCAAATGGCACCTCGGTGACAGCCCGCAGTTCCGTCCGTATTCACATGGTTTTGACGAGTCGCTTGCGATGCAGCATGCCGCGATGATGATGATGGACGCCAAGGATCCGGGCGTGGTCAACGCCCACCAGCCCTTCGATCCGATCGACAAATTTCTGTACGCCGCGCATCCCTTCGGTGTTCGCTTCAACGACAGCGAGCTGTTTGCGCCGCGCGGCTATTTCACCGACTACATGACTGATGAGGCGATCAAGGCGATCAGTGCGAATCGCAACCGCCCCTTCTTCATGTATCTGGCCTATAACGCGCCTCATACCCCGCTGCAGGCCACCCGTGCCGACTACGATGCCCTGCCGCAGATTGCCGACCACACCACGCGGGTCTATGCCGCGATGATCCGCGCGCTCGATCGCAATATCGGACGCGTGATGCAGTCGCTCAAGGACCAGGGGCTCGATGACAACACCCTGGTCGTGTTCACCAGCGACAACGGTGGTGCGCACTATGTCGGCATCGATCGCCTCAACAGTCCCTTGCGCGGCTGGAAGGCGACCTATTACGAGGGTGGCATCAGGGTGCCTTTCTTCATGCGCTGGCCGGCGGCAATGCCTGCCGGAGCAAGCTACGCGCAGCCGATCAGTCACTTCGACATATTCGCAACCGCTGCTGCTGCCGCCG
>CAIKZV010000002.1 GCA_903831925.1 uncultured Burkholderiales bacterium | reverse complement strand
GGGGGTAACGGCAGGAGCAGCTTCCAGCGCTACCGCATCGGCTGACCGTGACTCGGCAGGCTTGGGCATCTCCGGCTTGGACTGCTCGATCGGTTTGTCACTCGTGCCGGACTCCGGAGCCTTCGCATCGCGGCGTGCAGCATCAGGACGAAGGTCAGCCCGGGGCTCGGTGCTGCGCGACGGCAGATTGGTCGTTCTGGAAGGAATGACGACCGACAGATCGGACAAGGGTCGCGAGGGCTCGGGTTCGAGCAGGAGCGGCACGAGAATCGCGGCAGCGATACACAGAACGATCGCACCGATCAGGCGATGGCGAGCGCGCTTTTTTTGCGGCAGCGCCGGATCGACCGGCGCATCGTCGGCAACAGCCGCGCGCTGGCTTGACCGCGCCCTTGACCGAACCGTTTGCGCTTTGGCCATCTGAAATGAGCCGCCTAATGGGCCAACTGACGGGCCACCTAAGGGGCCACCTGAGGGGCCCGAACATCACGCGCAGCCAGCACATCAGCCACCGTGAGGAAGGACCCGAAAACCACGATTCTATCATTCTCACCCGCACGCTCGCGGGCTGCGGCAAGGGCTTCACGGGGGGATGCGAAGCAGCTGATGGTGCGTTCGGCATCGATACCCTCACCCGGCACGAGCCCGGCCTTCGTGAGGCGAGCAGCGAGGTCAGCGGCGCTGGTGCCACGAGGCCCGGGCAGATCGACACACAGCCAGTGATCGACACGGCTGCGCAGTTGCGCAATGGTGGCGTCGATATCCTTGTCGGCCAGCATCCCGAACACCGCAAAGGTGTAGGGAAAAAAGCCCATATTGTCGAGATTGGCCGCAAGATGGGCAGCGGCATGCGGGTTGTGACCGACATCAAGCACCACCGCAGGCCGCCCGGCCAGGACCTGAAAGCGCCCCGGCAATTCGACGCTGGCCAGCCCCTGGCGAATCGCCTGCGCGCTCACCGGCAGCCGGGTGCGCAAGGATTCGAGCGCAGCGAGCGCTCCGGACGCATTCAATAACTGATTGGCACCCCTCAGGGCCGGGTAGGCCAGGCTGTTACGCCGCTGCGATCGTCCGCCATAAGACCACTGCTGGCGATCACCCGAATAGTTGAAATCGAGTCCGAAGCGCCAGAGATCGGCGCCAACCGAACTCGCATAATCGATCAGCGATTGCGGCGGCACCGGGTCGGTACAGATCGCAGCCCGACCGGTGCGATAGATATGCGCCTTCTCGAAACCGATCGCCTCACGGGTATCGCCAAGATAATCGGCATGATCGATGTCGATACAGGTCACGATCGCGCAGTCGGCATCGATGAGATTCACCGCATCGAGACGTCCGCCCAAACCCACTTCCAGAACCACCACGTCGAGCGATGAACGCTCGAAGAGCCTGAGAATCGCAAGCGTCGTGAACTCGAACCAGGTGAGCGAGGTCTCGCCGCGCGCCTTCTCGACCGCCTCGAGCTGTTCGATGAGCAGCGCATCGCTCGCCGGCTCGCCGTTGATGCGGGCACGCTCGTTGAACTGCATCAGATGCGGCGAGGTATAGCAGCCGACACGGTAGCCGGCCGCCAGCAGGATCGACTCGAGCATGGCGCAGGTCGAGCCCTTTCCATTGGTGCCGCCGACGACGATCGAGACCGCGTCGATCTTGAGCGGCATGCGGTCGGCCACGACCCTGACCCGCTCGAGGCCGAGTTCGATCTGACGCGGATGCAGGCGCTCGATGCGTTCGAGCCAAGCGGCCAGAGTGGCCGCCGGGGCGTCGTTTTGCGGGCTCAGGCCAGAGCCTCCGAGGGCTGGCGCAACAGCAGAGCGAGCAACTGGGCAATCTCGTCACGCATCGCACGGCGATGCACGATCATGTCGACCGCGCCTTTCTCAAGCAGAAATTCGGCACGCTGAAACCCTTCCGGCAGCTTGCTGCGCACGGTCTGCTCGATCACGCGCGGACCGGCAAAGCCGATCAGCGCCTTGGGCTCGGCGATCACGACATCACCCAAAAAACAAAAGCTGGCCGAGACACCGCCCATGGTCGGATCGGTCAGCACCGAAATATAGGGCAGACCCGCTTCGGACAGATGGGTCAGGGCCGCAGTGGTCTTGGCCATCTGCATGAGTGACATCAGCCCTTCCTGCATGCGCGCGCCACCCGAGGCCGCAACCGAAATGAAAGGCACCTTCTGCTCGACCGCGGTGTGCACACCGCGCGCAAATCGCTCGCCCACGACCGCCCCCATCGAGCCGCCCATGAAATCGAACTCGAAGGCCGCCACCACGACCGGCAAGGAACGCATCGCACCACCGACGACCACCAGCGCATCAGTCTCGCCGGTCTCGTCCATCGCTTCCTGGAGGCGATCGGGATACTTGCGACTGTCCTTGAATTTCAAGGCATCGACCGGCAGCACTTCGTGGCCGATCTCGTATCGCCCTTCGGCATCAAGCAAGGCATCGATGCGCGCGCGCGCATCAATGCGCATGTGGTGATCGCACTTTGGGCACACAAAGAGATTGGCGAGCAGATCGGCGCGATAGAGCACCGCATCGCAACTCGGGCATTTCAGCCAGACCCCTTCCGGAACCGTACGACGCCCCTCGGCCGATCGGCCGACCGAGCGCTTGATTCGAGGGGGAAGCAGCTTTTCAAGCCAACTCATCGGTGAGTCTCCTGGTTTGCCTGATCCTGGTTGACCTAAGGGGCATCCATCGCCTGTCTGATTGACAGGATGAAGGCGCCCGCCTTCTCGACCGCTTGCGCCGGGCCTGCGGCCTCGATTTCCTGGATCAGTCGGGTGCCGATCACCACCGCATCGGCTCGGGCAGCGATCGCCCGGGCGGTCTGACCGTCACGGATGCCAAAACCCACACCCACCGGCAAGCCGGTCGCGGCCCGGATTGCGGGCAAGGCACCCAGCACTTCCTCGACATTGAGATTGCCCGCACCTGTTACGCCCTTGAGCGAGACATAGTAGACATAGCCGCTTGCGAGCTTGCCGACCTGTGCGATTCGCTCGGCGCTGGAGGTGGGCGCGAGCAGGAAGATCGGATCGAGCCCCTGGCCTCGGATCAGCGGCACGAAGGACTGCGCTTCCTCGGGCGGCTGATCGACCACCAGCACGCCGTCGACGCCGGCCTGCGCCGCGCGTTCGGCAAACGCCGCGACGCCCATGCGTTCAATCGGATTCATATAGCCCATCAGCACCACCGGCGTCGTGGCATCGTCGCGGCGGAATTCGCGGACCCACTCGAGCACATCGCCCAGCCCCACGCCCAGCGCAAGAGCGGCTTCGCTCGATTTCTGGATGACCGGGCCATCGGCCATCGGATCGGAAAACGGGATACCGAGTTCGATCACATCGGCGCCGTTGCGCGCCAGGGCATGCATCAGGGGAACGGTGTGTTCGCGGCTCGGATGGCCGGCGGTGAAATAAGGCACCAGCGCCTTGCGTCCGGCAGCCTTGAGGGCATCGAACCTTGCGGCGATTCGGGACATCGGGAGGCCTTCTTCAGAGTGCCAGGCCACCGGCCTGAGCAACAGTGTGCATGTCCTTGTCGCCGCGACCGGACAGATTGACCAGGATCACCTTGTCCCGCGACAGGGTCGGCGCGAGCTTGGCCGCATAGGCCAGCGCATGACTGGTTTCGAGCGCCGGGATGATGCCTTCGATGCGGCAGCAGGTATGGAAGGCCTCGAGTGTTTCGGCATCGTTGATGGCCACATAGCTGGCTCGTCCACTGTCCTTGAGCCAGGCGTGCTCGGGGCCCACACCAGGGTAGTCGAGGCCTGCCGACACCGAATGGGTGTCGATGATCTGGCCATTGGCATCCTGCAGCAGATAGGTGCGATTGCCGTGCAGCACGCCGGGCGTGCCGGCCGACAGCGATGCCGCATGCCGACCGGTCTCGATGCCCTCGCCCGCCGCCTCGACGCCGACCAGCTTGACCGACTCGTGCGGAATATAGGGATGGAAAATGCCGATCGCATTCGAGCCGCCACCGACACAGGCCAGGACATAGTCGGGGTGACGGCCGATGCGCTCGGGCATCTGCCACAGACATTCCTGGCCGACCACCGCATTGAAATCGCGAACCATCATCGGATAGGGATGCGGACCCGCGACCGTGCCAATGATGTAGAAAGTGTCTTCGACATTGGTGACCCAGTCGCGCATCGCCTCGTTCAGCGCGTCTTTGAGGGTCTTGCTGCCAGACTCGACCGGGACCACTTCGGCGCCCAGCAACTTCATGCGATAGACGTTCTGAGCCTGCCGGGCGACGTCGGTGATGCCCATGTAGACCACGCACTTCATGCCGAATCGGGCGGCCACCGTCGCAGTCGCCACGCCATGCTGACCGGCACCGGTCTCGGCAATCACGCGAGGCTTGCCCATGCGACGGGCCAGCAGCGCCTGACCGATTGTGTTGTTGACCTTGTGCGCGCCGGTATGGTTCAGGTCTTCGCGCTTGAAGTAGATCTGTGCGCCGCCGAGCTGATCGGACCAGCGTTTGGCGTGATAAATCGGGCTGGGACGACCGACGAAATACTTCAGCTCTTCCTTGAACTCAGCAATGAAGTCAGGATCGGTGCGGTAGTGCTGATAGGCCTTGCGCAGGTCTTCGAGCGCATGCATGAGCGTCTCGGAGACAAAGGTTCCGCCGTAAGGGCCGAAGTGGCCGTGCGCGTCGGGAAGGTCATATGGTTTCATGTTGTACCTGCATCGGCTGACAGCACCGCAGCGACGAATCGCTCCATACGCGCTGTATCTTTGTGTCGGGGCGTGTGCCCCTGAATCCCGCTTGAAACATCGACTGCGAACGGCCTGACATGCTGAATGGCAGGCCCCACGGAATCCGGATCGAGCCCGCCCGAAAGTATGATCCGGGATGACAGGCCGGCCGGAATCCAGGACCAGTCGAATACCTTGCCGCTCCCGCCAAAGGCCTCGCTGAATGAATCAAGCAGCAGGCACTCGGCGTCTTTGAAATCAGAGGCGGATGATAACAAATCGGTCTGCTGCCGCATCCGGATGGCCTTCCACCACGCAAGGCCACAGGCTGAAGACGCCAATCGTCCCTGATCGGGGGTTTCGTCGCCGTGCAGTTGGATGACGTCGAGCCCGACCCGACTCGCGGTCGCCGTCACGGTGTCTGGCGCCTCATTGACGAATAGACCGACCGCCGACACGAAAGACGGCAGGCGTTTGCGCAAGGCGAGCGCGTCCTCCACGCCAAGCGCTCTGGGGCTTGGCGGATAAAAGACGAAGCCGATCGCGTCGACGCCAAGCGCCACCGCAGTATCGACATCCTCGGCCCGAACCAGGCCACAGAATTTAATGCGCGTTCTCATGACTCCGACCCTCCTGACACCTCGGGCAGGATACCCGGCGGATCGAGGGGATCGTGCGGGCCGCCCGGCAGACCCATCGCCGGATCGTAGTCAACGCCCGCCAGATACAGGCCGGCCGGCGAAAAGGTCGGCGCGCCCAATGCGCGTCGGCGTGCGATCAGCAGATCGGCCATCCACTGCGGCGACTGGCGCCCGCTGCCCACATGCACCAGTGCGCCGACGATGTTGCGAACCATATGGTGCAAAAACGCATTCGCGGTCAGTGTGATCTCGAGGAACTGTCCGCGCTCGGTGAGATCGATGCAGGACATGGTGCGGATCGGTGTCGCCGCCTGGCACTGAGAGGAGCGAAACGACGAGAAATCATGCTCGCCGATCAGCGCGGCAGCCGCCTCACGCATCGCGGGAACCGCCAATGGGCGGAACACCCAGCCGGCGCGCCCCTGCCAATGAGGATGCGGGACAGCAGACCGGCGGATGAGGTAGCGGTAGGTTCTCGAGCGCGCACCGAATCGTGCATGAAAATCGGCAGGAACCTGTCGAGCCCACTGCACTGCGATGGTCTCGGGCAGTCGGGCATTGACACCTCTGACCCAGGCAGTCAGCGGGCGCGATGCCTCGGTATCGAAGTGGACGACTTGCGCCAGTGCATGGACACCGGCATCGGTGCGCCCGGCACAGATGGTCGATACCGGATGGCCGGCAAGCGCCGACAGGGAGACTTCCACCAGATCCTGGATTGCGTTGCCGGCCGGTTGGGTTTGCCAACCGGGAAATCCGGCACCGTCGTAGGCCAGACCGAGCGCCAACCTCACGGCAGGCGGCGCACGACCATCAGACTGCCCGAAGCGCGATCAAGGCGGCGATCAGGCAATCTTGCTCAGCATGGCACGCGCCTTTTGCTGCTGCCCGCCATCACCGCCCTGGATGACTTCCTGCAGCAATTCGCGAGCACCTTCCTTGTCGCCGATTTCCTCATAGGCTGACGCCAGATCGAGCTTGGTCGCCATTTCCTGCCAGCGGCCTGCCGCCGACTCGTCACCGACTTCCTGAGCCACCAGTTCCGGCTCGAGTTCAAGGCTCACATCAGACAGATCGAGCGCTGTATCGGAGTCGGCGGTGAGCGTGACCGGCTTGGTCAGGCTTTCGAGGTCAGACAGATCGAGGTCGAGCTCGGGGGCATCGAAGGATGCAAGCGCCGGTTTGCTCTCAAGCTCGGGCAAGTCGAGCGAGGGAAGGTCGAACTGATCCTCGAGCGACGGCAAGTCCCGCGCCGCAATCTCGGTCGCTGCGCCGAGCGGCGATTCGCCGGTCGATTCGGCTGCGCCGGTTTGGGTATCGATATTCAGGTCGAAATCGAGGCCGCGCAGATCGGCTTCGGTATCAGCCGGCGACCCGAAGGCCTGCTCGACCACATTGGAGAAGGGCTGCGAATCGGGCTCGGAGAAGTCATCGATTTCAAGCGCATCGATTTCCTTGCCTGAGAGTTCGTTATCCATGGCCGCTTCGGCCCCCTCGAATGAGGACTCGGCCACGGCATCCGCACTGCCGCCATAAAGCGCGTTGGTCGGATCAATGGCCAGTCCCATCGTCACGACCTGCGGCCATTCATCGTTGGCGCCGGCGGTCATCGCATACATGTCACCGGCGACACCTTCGAAGGCCTTCACATCGCGGCGACCTGCATAGATCTCGAGCAGCTTCTTGCGAATCGCCTGACGCTCGGGTTGGCGACGCAGCGCTTCCTTGAGAATGTCTTCAGCCTGCGACTCGCGGCCGTAGGCGATATAGACGTCGGCTTCGGCGATAGGATCGACCTCGGTCGACGCAACATCAACCGCAGCCGTGGACGATCCGGCATTGAAGACACTGTTGCTGGTGTCAACGCTTTGCCCGCCGGTGGAGCCGAAGAGCGAATTCGAGTTGAATGCGTCGGCCGCGATCAGGCTGTCTTCAAACTTTTCGACTTTGCGCCGACGGCGCATCGCGTACAGACCATAGCCGGCCGCCACAGCGGCAATGCCGCCAAGACCAGGCAACAGGAAAGGACTGTCGAGCAGATCATCGAAGAAACCGGTCTCGGCCACTGGCTCGGCCGGCACTGGCACAGGCGCCTTCACCGGCTCGCTTGTCTCGACCTTCACCGGCTCGCTTGTCTCAGCCTTGGCCGGCTCGGCCGTTTCCGGTTTGACGGGCTCCACTGCGGGCACGGGCGCCGCAACCGGCGCGGGGGCCTCGGCCTTAGGCGCCTCGACTGCAGCGATCTCCGGCTTGGGCGCCTCAAGTTTGGGCGCTTCGGGCTTGGGCGGCTCGACAGCAACCGGCGCGGTCACCTGACCGGTCACAGCCTTGGAAGCCGCGCGGGCCTCTTCCAACTGCTTCTGCGTGTCCGACAAGGATTTGTTCTTGAGCTCGAGCAGCTTTTGCAAATCGCTGACGTTCTTCTCGAGATCGGCGATCCGCGACATCGCCTCTTTCATTGCCGCGTCTCGCGCCACGCCGAGTTCGGCCATCGAATTACGACCGCCCGCCGCGCTGCCGGAGCCCGCGGATCCCGCACCGCCACTTGCCGCAGCGCCGCCTGCCGCCGGCTTTGACAGCCGCAAACGGTCACCGCCGGCAGCAGCTCCCGAACCGTCTTCGACACGCCCTGCAACGGTGCCGGTCGCACTCTGCCCAGATCGGGGCGTATCGATGAGCGCCGGCGCGCCGGCAAGCCGCTGACGGTAGGTCGCAAAATTCCGGGTCTGGATCCGCAACTCGCGAACCGCTTCGGCGGGTTCGATCGCTGCCATCGAACTGCGGTCGGGAATCGCGAGGGTCGCCCCTTCCCTGACGATATTCATGTTGCCGATAAAGGCCTGAGGATTGGCACGATAGATCGCGACCATGGCCTGATCGAGGCTGACGCCCTCGGGACGGACCGCTCCAGCGATCCGGCCAAGGGTATCGCCACGCTGAACGCTGACCGCATTGCTTGTCGCCAGCACCTGCGCCGGCGGGAAAGCCTGCTGGCCGGGCCCAGCGCGTACGACCTGCGAGGGCGGCGCCGGCACTGCGGCGGGCGCTGTCGGGACGGGTGGTGCGGCAGGGGCCGACGGTGCCGGCGCGGCACGCGCAACGCCGCTGACCTGCGGCGACACATCCGACCCGACGACATTGTCGGCCTGGGCTCGCGAATTTCGCATCTCGGGCGGGTCGAGCAGGAAGGTGTATTCGCGCAAAAGCTTGCCCGAGGCCCAGTTCAATTCAACCAGCAAGTCGACGAAAGGCTCGTTGATCGGTCGGGTCGAGGTGATTCGAACGAAAGTCCGATTGCCCCTGGGCTCGATCGAGAACTGAAGCCCCGAGAGCGCCGGGTTGAATTCAAGCCCGGCCTGGCGAAACGCATCCTGGGGAGCAAGCCGTGCCGATAGCGACTGGGCTTCGTCCCGACCGATGGCGGTGACCTCGACCTCGGCGCGCAAGGGCTGGCCGATGCCGGACAGCACGCTCAGTCGACCCAGGCCCGCCGCGGGTGCGGCCCCAGAAAGCGAGGCAACCGCCAGAAAGACCGCTGCTGCGATCGCCTTGGGCGGTAACGAGAAACGGCGGGCAATCAGGCTTGAAACCGGTCGATTCACGGCTTTTCCCCAGTTAGGAAATTCAAAAAAAATCGTAACATCAGTAACTTAAGTGCGCAAGCTCAGGCAAATTATCGGCATTTTAACAACCTAGCGAGCCAGGATGATTCGCAGTACCCGCCGCAGGGGCTCGGCGGCCCCCCACAGCAATTGGTCACCGACGGTAAAGGCGCCGAGATACTCCGGACCCATCGCCAACTTGTGAAGTCGACCCACCGGAACCCGCAAAGTGCCGGTCACCGCGGTCGGGCTCAGACGCTGTTCACTGGCCTCACGCTCATTGGGAATGACATCGACCCAGTCGTTGCCGGCAGCTATGATTGATTCGACCTCGCCAAGCGGCACATCGCGCCGCAATTTGACGGTGAGTCCCTGGCTGTGGCAGCGCATCGCGCCGATGCGCACACACAGGCCATCGATCGGGATACTGCCAGCCGAACGGAACGGCGGCCGGCCGAGAATCTTGTTGCACTCTGCCCCCCCCTTCCACTCTTCCATGCTCTGGCCATGCTCGACCGGCACGTCAATCCAGGGGATGAGGCTGCCCGCCAACGGCACGCCCCGAAAGTTGGCAGTCGGTAATGCGGGCGAGCGCATCGCGTCGGCCACCTTGCGGTCGATCTCGAGGATGGCGCTCGCCGGATCGGCGAGATCATCCACCACGGCCGCATGCAAGGCACCCATTTGCGAAATCAGCTCGCGCATGTTCTGCGCGCCAGCCCCGCTGGCGGCCTGATACGTCATGGCCGACACCCACTCGATCAGATCGTGCTCGAAAAGCCCACCCAGGGCCATCAGCATCAGGCTGACCGTGCAATTGCCGCCAATGTAGTTGCGCACGCCTTTTCCGAGCGCAGCATCGATGACCGAACGGTTCACCGGATCGAGCACGATGACCGCATCGTCAGCCATTCGCAGGGTCTTGGCAGCGTCGATCCAGTAACCCTTCCAGCCCGATGCGCGCAGCGGCCCGTAAACCGCTTTGGTCCATTCCCCACCTTGGCAGGTGAGTACGACATCCATCTTGCCCAATGCCGTCAGATCGTCGGCGTTGTGCAGTTTGCCCATGCCCATGGGCGCGTCGCCGCCAGCATTGGAGGTACTGAAGAAAAAGGGTTCGATATGGGCGAAATCATTCTCTTCGCGCATGCGCTGCATCAGGACGGACCCCACCATCCCGCGCCAACCGACCAGGCCAACCTTCATCATCGTCTTATCTCTGCTTTCCTTGGGTTCAAAGCGCGGCCAGCACGGCGTCGCCCATCGCAACTGTGTCGACTTGTTTGCACCCGGGTTCCGTAATATCAGCCGTCCGAAAACCGTGGGCCAACACCTTCCGTACGGCCGCTTCAACCCGCCGGGCGGGCGCCTCCTGGCCGAGCGAGTGGCGCAGCAGCATCGCAGCCGAAAGGATGGTTGCCAGCGGATTGGCGATGCGCTTGCCTGCAATGTCGGGCGCCGAGCCGTGGATGGGTTCGTACAGACCGAAGCCTTTCGCATTGATCGAAGCCGACGGCAGCATGCCGATCGAACCGGTCAGCATCGACGCCTCATCGGACAGGATGTCGCCGAACATATTGCCGGTGACGATGACGTCGAACTGCCTCGGATTGCGGACAAGCTGCATCGCGGCATTGTCGACATACATGTGCGACAGTTCGATCTCCGCGAAGTCCTTGTGGACCTCGGTCACCACATCGCGCCAGAACTGCGTGGTTTCGAGCACATTGGCCTTATCCACCGAACAGACCTTGCGAGCCCGGCCGCGGGCCGCCTGAAAAGCGGTGATGGCAATGCGCCGGATTTCGGACTCGGTGTAGCGCATGGTGTCGAAACCCTCGCGCTCGCCAGCCTCGTTGATGCGCACACCGCGCGGCTGTCCGAAATAGATGTCACTGGTGAGCTCGCGGATGATCAGCAGATCAAGCCCCGCCACGATCTCGGACTTCAGCGACGAGGCGTGCGCCAGTTCGGGATAAACGATTGCCGGCCGCAGGTTGGCGTAGAGGTCGAAATGTTTTCGAAGCCTGAGCAGCCCCTGTTCGGGGCGCATCGGCCGGGGCAGTGTGTCGTATTGCGGACCGCCCACCGATCCGAACAGGATCGCATCCGATCGCTCGCATAACGCAATCGTCTCGGCAGGCAGCGGATCGCCCGCCTGATCGTAGGCCGCTCCGCCGACCGGCGCTTGCGCCATCTCGATACCCAGACCGAGCGCATTGATGACCCGCACCGCCTGAGCAGTGATCTCGGGGCCGATGCCATCGCCTGGCAATACAGCAATTTTCATTGAGTGAATTCCTCGGAAAATCAAGAAAGATCAGCCCGACCAGAAAGGCCGGAAAAACACGCCAGCCGGGCGCAAACGATTGCGCTGCGGCGTGGGAATCAGATGTCGAGCATCTTGCCGAGCCAGGGCTGCTCGGCCAATCGACGCGCTTCAAACTCGCGGATCCTGTCGGCATGTCGCAGCACCAGGCCGATATCGTCCCAGCCATTGAGTAGACAGTCCCTGCGATGCGGATCGACCTCGAAGCCGAATGACAGCGAGCCGTTGGCTGTGGCCACCGTCTGGCGCTCGAGATCGATCACGAGCTCAAAGCCAGGGAATGCCGCCACTTCGTGAAACAGCCGATCGATCTCGGACTCGCTCAGACACACCGCGAGCAGCCCGTTCTTGAAGCAGTTGTTGAAGAAGATATCGGCATAGCTCGGCGCCAGCACGGCGCGAAAACCGTAATCGGCCAGCGCCCAGGGGGCGTGTTCGCGCGATGAACCGCAGCCGAAATTCTTGCGGGCCAGCAGGATCGAGGCGCCGCGATAGCGCGGCTGGTTCAGCGAGAAATCGGGGTTGAGCGGCCGGCGCGCGTTATCCATACCGGGTTCGCCGATATCGAGATAACGCCACTGATCGAAGAGATTGGGTCCGAAACCGGTGCGCTTGATCGACTTCAGAAACTGCTTGGGAATGATCGCGTCGGTATCGACATTGGCCCGATCGAGCGGGGCAACCAATCCGCGATGAATATTGAATTTTTCCATAATCGGCTCACTGACCGCGGCCTAGAGGCGGCGAATATCGACGAAATGCCCGAACACACCCGCGGCTGCGGCCATCGCGGGGCTGACCAGATGGGTGCGACCGCCAGTGCCCTGGCGGCCTTCGAAATTGCGATTGCTGGTGGAGGCGCACCGCTCGCCGGGTTCGAGGCGATCGGCATTCATCGCCAGACACATCGAGCAACCCGGCTCGCGCCATTCGAATCCGGCATCAATGAAGATCCGATCGAGACCTTCAGCCTCGGCCTGCGCCTTGACCAGACCTGACCCCGGCACGACCATCGCCAGCTTGACATTGGCCGCCCGCTGACGACCGCGCACCATCGCCGCAGCCTGGCGCAGGTCCTCGATACGGGAGTTGGTGCATGAGCCGATGAAGACCTTGTCGATCTTGACCTGCGACAAGGGGGTATTGGGTTCTAGTCCCATGTAAACCAGGGCGCGTTCGATGCCTTCGCGGCGCACTGCGTCCTTTTCCTTGTCGGGATCAGGCACACGTCCTTCAATTGACACGACCATCTCGGGCGACGTGCCCCAGGTCAGATGCGGCGCGATCTGTGCGGCATCCAGGCGCACCTCGGCATCAAAGGTCGCGCCCCTGATCGGTCGTGAGCGTTCGCCAGTATTGAACCGCACGATCCCAGTCGGCGCCCGACGGCGACATCGGGCGGCCCTTCAGATAGTTGAGGGTGGTGTCGTCGACCGCCACCATGCCCGAGCGGGCACCGGCTTCGATGGCCATGTTGCACAAGGTCATCCGTCCTTCCATGCTCAGCGCCCGAATGGCCGACCCGGCAAATTCGATGGCATATCCGGTGCCACCGGCAGTGCCGATTTGCCCGATGACGGCGAGCGCAATGTCTTTCGCGGTCACGCCGCGCGGCAGTTGCCCCTCGACCAGCACCCGCATATTGCGGGCTTTTTTGGCGGTCAGGCATTGGGTGGCGAGCGCGAGCTCGACCTCGGATGTGCCGATCCCCCAGGCCAGACAGGCAAAGGCACCATGGGTGGAGGTATGCGAATCACCGCACACCACGGTCATGCCAGGAAGGGTTGCGCCCTGCTCAGGTCCGATCACATGGACGATGCCCTGGCGGCGATCGGCGATATCGAAGTAGACCAGCTTGTGCTCGCGGGCGTTGGCATCGAGCGTTTCGACCTGCAGACGCGCGATCGGATCGGCAATGCCTGCAGAGCGGTCGGTCGTGGGCACATTGTGATCGACCACTGCCAGATTCGCCGAGATCCGCCAAGGCAGTCTGCCGGCAAGCTTCAGGCCTTCGAAGGCCTGCGGGCTGGTCACTTCATGGAGCAGTTGCCGGTCGATGTAGATGAGGCAGGTGCCATCGTCTTCCTGATGGACGACATGGGCATCCCAGAGTTTGTCGTAGAGCGTGCGGGAAAGCATGGGTTAGCGTCTCGGTTGCTTTGAGAATAACCCTCCATTTGACCATGACACGCGAGACTAATCCACCCTCCAGCCTGCCCCGGCTGCTTGGACACGACCGTGCGGGCAAGCGGACCGACACATAGGACATGCCTGAGCGCAAAAACGTGTCGCAAAAGCAAATCGCCCTCGACCCCGGTCAGAGGTCGAGGGCGACGGATGCGACCCGGTTCAGGCAGGCTCAGCCTCAGGCAACGCTCATCGCCGATTTCAGCTTGTCGATCATCGCGGTTTCAGCCGCGCTGACCCGTTCTCCACCGAATCCCAGAAAGCCACCCTCGCTGGCGGCCTCGGAGACTTTGGTCGCAATCCCGGAGACCCACGCGACATAGGCTGCAGCGTCGGCAGGCGCCTTGGCGTTGAGCGCACGCACGGCCGCACCGAGTTGCTCGGCAGCCAGGGTCTGGAGCTTGTCAACCATCTGCTGCTGGGACATTCCGAAGGACATCTGCTCACGCAGAAAGGTCTGCCCGGCCATCGCTTCATCGCGCGTGGCAAGTTCACGTAGCAGCGCGCTTTCGGATTTCTGGGCGCTCATCACGCCTTCCATCGCAGCGAAGGATTCCTTGAAGGTCCCGAGCCCGCTTGAGCCCGCGGCCGCCACGGCAACTGCGGCAATGTGTGGCGCATTTCGAATCGCGGACCATTCCTCG
>CAIKZV010000001.1 GCA_903831925.1 uncultured Burkholderiales bacterium | reverse complement strand
CGGTGGCGCTCGCGCAGGCCGGTCGCAACCTGCCCTTTGCCTTCAGTCGCAAGGAAGCCAAGGATCACGGCGAAGGCGGCACGGTGGTCGGGGCGCCGCTTCGCGGTCGGGTGGTCATCATCGACGACGTCATCTCGGCGGGCACCTCGGTGCGCGAGTCGGTCGAACTGATCCGGGCTCAGGGCGCCACGCCCTCGGCAGTCCTGATCGCACTCGATCGCCAGGAACGCGGCGGCACAGCCGACGCACCCGGCCCCACGTCGGCCACGCAGGAGGTGGCTGCGCTCTACGGCATCCCGGTGCTGTCGATCGCCTCGCTCGACGACCTCTTCGGCTTTTTGCAGAACGATGCACAGCTCGGCGAGCATCTGCCCGCGATCACCGAGTACCGCCGCCGATACGGCGTCAGCCGCTAAGCGTGTCAGCCGGCAAGTTTGCGGCGAAGCAGATCGTTGACCTGTTGCGGATTGGCCTTGCCACGGGTGGCCTTCATCGCCTGACCGACCAGCGAATTGAAGGCTTTTTCTTTTCCGGCGCGAAACTCTTCGACCGACTTGGCATTGGCCGCCAGCACCTCGTCAACAATGCGATCAAGCTCGCCGGTATCGCTGATCTGCTTGAGCCCGCGAGCCTCGATGATCAGGTCGGCGGCATCCGGCTCACTGCGTCGCTCATCGAAGATCGCCTGAAACACTTCCCGGGCCATCTTGCCCGACACCGTGCCATCGGCAATCCGCCGGATCAGCAAGGCGAGCTGCGCGGGTGAGACCGGGCAGTCATCGATCGACAGCGACTCCCGATTGAGCTGGGCAGCCAGGTCGCCCATCACCCAGTTGGCGGCGGTCTTGGCCTGACTCGCCGGATCGGGGAGCGCCGCCACCGTGTCCTCGAAAAAGCGCGCCATCGAACGGGTCGCGGTGAGGGTGACCGCGTCATAGGGCGACAGTCCGAGGTCACGGGTGAGGCGCTCGCGCATGGCGCCAGGCAGCTCGGGCATCGAAGCCCGCACACGGTCGATCAGGGCGGCATCGACCACCAGCGGCGGCAGGTCGGGATCAGGGAAATAGCGATAGTCGTGCGCGTCTTCCTTGCTGCGCATCGAGCGGGTCTCGTCGCGATCGGGGTCGTAGAGCCGGGTTTCCTGAACGACCCGCCCGCCGTCTTCGATCAGCTCGATCTGGCGACGCACCTCGAATTCGATTGCGCGCTCCATGAACCGGAAGGAATTGAGGTTCTTGATTTCGCAGCGTGTGCCGAACTCGGCCTGACCCACCGGGCGTACTGATACATTGGCATCGACCCGAAACGAGCCTTCCTGCATGTTGCCGTCGCAGATACCCAGCCAGGTCACCAGACCGTGCAGGGCCTTGGCATACGCCACCGCCTCGGCCGACGAGCGCATCTCGGGCTCGGTGACGATCTCGAGCAGCGGCGTGCCGGCACGATTGAGGTCGATACCCGACATGCCGGCAAGCGCCGCGCCACCAAGCGTCTGCATCGCGTCTTCATGCAGCGACTTGCCGGCGTCTTCCTCGAGGTGGGCACGCGTCAGGTTGATGGTCTTTTCGCGCGGGCCCTGATCGCCCTGCCAGACGATCGGCAGCGAGCCGCCCTGCACGACCGGGATCTCGTACTGGCTGATCTGATAGCCCTTGGGCGAATCGGGATAGAAATAATTTTTTCTGGCAAACACCGAGCGCGGCGCGATATGGGCGCCCACCGCCAGCCCGAGCCGGACCGCGCATTCGAGCGCTGCCGCATTCATGACCGGCAGCACACCGGGCAGCGCCAGATCAACTGGAGAGGCCTGGGTATTGGGCGGCGCACCGAACGCGGTGGAAGCGCCCGAAAAAATCTTCGAGCGGGTCGCGAGCTGGACATGCGTCTCGAGCCCGATTACGACTTCCCAGCCTTTCATCCTTGCCTCGTCATTGCTTGGCGCATCCGCCGCCCGACGGCTCGAACATCACCGGCCAGGCCTCATCGTAAATACCGCCATTGCAGAATTTCTCGCATCCCGCATGGGCCAGCGTCACCCGGGCGGGCGCCTGCCAGATCAGCAGCTTGCACGAACCACCGCTGCGCTCGGTCAGTTCGATGGAGGGGCGGGTGCTGACCTGGCGAAAATCGGTCAGTGAAAACTTGCAACTGCCGCGCTTGCCGACCCACAGCTGCCATGACAAGGCCTCAACCCGGTTGGCGCGTACCGTGAGCTGGGCATTCTCGCGAAAGCCATCTTCTTCGGTTTGCGCACAACTGGCCGACAGATCGATCGGGCGATCGGGAATCGGTGTGGAGGGGCCAAGGCCGGCGCATGCCGCTACCAGCAGGGCGGCGCAGAGCAGCGACCAGGACCGCAAGCGGCGGAGCATGGCTCAGGCGGGCGGCCGGCGCAGGTGCCAGTCGCTTGAGAGCTGGAATCGATGGGCCACACCCAGCAGTTGCGACTCGGCAAGGCGCGGCCCGATGAGCTGAAGCCCGACCGGACGGCCGCCCGCACCGAAGCCGACCGGCATCGACAAGCCGGGCAGACCGGCCAGCGAAGCGCCCAGGGTATAGATGTCGGCGAGATAACTGCTGACCGGGTCGTCGCCCTTTTCGCCGAGATTCCAGGCAACCGTGGGCGAGACCGGCCCGGCGATCAGGT